>NZ_JADBRW010000369.1:0-6433 GCF_020247025.1 Microcystis sp. M109S1 | reverse complement strand
CCTAGTTTTTGAGTACGAAGAAATACTAAAAAGAGAACAACAACAAATAAGCTTAAATAATGAAGACATAGATAATATTATTAATGGAATTTGCCATCTAGCTAACCATCACGAAATCTTTTATATGTGGCGACCATTAGCTAAAGATGAAGATGATGACTTCCTGATAGATTTAGCCCTTAAATGCCAAGCGAGCTTTATAATTAGTTACAATCAAAGAGACTTAAACCCTGTTGAAAAGTTCGGAATTTCCGTTGTGACACCAAAACAATTCCTACAAATACTAGGAGAAATCAAACCATGAAACTAAGCACCAACATTCCAGATGCTTTATATCAGCAAATTGAAATCTTAGCAAATAAACAAAGCATACCGGTAGAGCAACTGGTAACAATGGCATTAGCTGCCCAAATATCCTCTTGGATGACTAAAGATTATCTAGAGGAAAAAGCACAACAGGGAAGTTGGGATAAGTTTCAACAAGTATTAGCTAAAGTTTCAGACAGAGAGCCAGAAGATTATGACAAACTATAATTCTTTTTTTGGTAAATCTAGGTCAAAATCCCAAGTTAAAGCCAAAATTGTTGCTGAATACTTTTAAGCTAATGAGAATTTTGGCTCTTCTAAGTTCTGTGTGATAAGTTTAGCTTGCATAGGATCGATCAATCTTTGTGTCCTTCGTGTCTTTGTGGTTCGTTCCCCTCGCCAGGAGGAATGTATCTTAGAATACATTTTACCCACCAAATCCAAGAGAGCCTCGTTCGCCCGCGAAAAATGACTAAAAGGGTGACACTTAGCCATACGTTTGGTAGCATGGTGGGAGAAGAAATGTAACTGTTATGGGCAAACCACAAATCGCCGTCCGAATTCCCCCACCTCTCCTCGCCGAACTCAACCAGTACGTCGAGCGGGTTGGCACGTCCAAGACGGATGTGATCGTCAGTGCGATCTCTCAATACCTAGGCTGTGCCGAGACTGTGCCGTTGAGTCAGCGAGTAGCTGAGTTGGAAACTAAAGTTAAAGAACTACAAGTATTGCTCAAAGCTAGATTTATTGGAGGTGCGAATGAGTGAAATTCCCCTGTGTAGCGTAACGATTTCATCCCAACTTCCTCTCGATGAAATAGACTCTTTAGAAACATCTTTACTGATCAATTCAATTAAGGCACAGAAATTTCCAAGTCGCGTGTTAGGTGCAGATGACGTAGCTTTTGTAGCTACAGTAGTTGGAGGGTTAGCAGCTACTGCCAATTTGATAGAATACAGCATCAAATTCGCTAAGACGATTAATAATTGGCGACGAGAACTGCGCTTAAAAGGAATAGAACCAAAGGGGAGGCTAGAACATCCCCAACGTCCTCCCCTAGATATTAGTAAAGCTACCGATGAGGAGATAGTAGAATGGTTGTCTCGCAAGTAGTCACAAAATATCCTGTTATTACAGGGGAAGAAAAAGTTACTCGACAAGATAATTCCTTCAGTAATCAAATTCTCATCTTATTTTCAGCCCCTCTACTCAAAGAAGACTTAGAACCAGTAGAGAATTTAGCAATTCAGCCAGAAATTGAAGCGATCGCTTCAGTATTAGAGGATATATCTCATCCTATAGCAGTGGAGATAGTAGTTAAAGTAGCCACATCCAAGACGCTGCAAGATGCCTTTTCCAGTCGGGTCAAACCACTAATTATTCATTTCATTGGTCATGGAATGAGAGAGGTGGATAGTACAGCCCTAGTGTTAGAAGATGAGGTGGGAATTACTCGTTCTTTTACTGAAAAAGAACTAGAAATTGCTTTATCAAATCAGAAGCAACCACCTTGTCAATTAGCTTTATTAAATGCCTGTCATTCAGAAAAACTAGCCCTAGCTTTTGTTAAAGCTGGAGTGCCTCATGTGATAGGAATTGACGCTGAGGATAAAATTCTCGATGTAGCGGCCCGATGCTTCTCGCAACGACTTTATCAAGCATTATTCAATCAAGATGAGATTGTTAATGCTTTTTTAGTGAGTCGCAATGCAGTTAAACTTGATGATAAATTAAAAACAATCTTTAACGCTGAAACTTTTGAGCTAGGAGTTAATTTCTATGAAGCTTTTAAATTTCGATTATTACCCCAATCTTCCCACAATAAATCACTGATCATAGAACCAGCCAATTCTCGCAGTGTTATCTATCCCCAGTGGTCAAATACTAATATTTCCCGTGACGATCCCAACTTTGTCGGACGCAGACAAGAAATACATCAAGTAATTAAAGTTCTGGTAGAAAAAGAACAACGCTGTCTTGCCCTGCATGGTATGGGAGGAATAGGCAAAACAGCCTTAGCTTATGCCATTGGTAGGTGGTTACATGAACGAGAACGCTATCGTGATGGAGTTTGGTTTATTAGTTTGCGCGATACTGATTCTGTAGGAACGCTAATTACTAAAGTTCAACAGAGTCTTGGATTAAAGAGTTTTGTTTTAGAGAGAGAATTAAGAAATAGTAGGATTTTTTTGATTCTCGATGATTTGGATAGATTGATTGAGAAAGAATCCAATGAACTAATTGACCTTTTGAACTTGCTATTAGAACAATGTCCTAATTTAAGATTGCTGCTGACTTCCCGTGATTCTCTAGTCAGGGACATTCTTTATTGCCATCAAGAAGAAGTTTGCAGTATGGGAGTATCAGAAACAATAAAAATATTTAGAAAGTATGCTCCCTCACAAGCTCAATGGGGAGATAATGAAGATTTGGAGGAAGATTTTAATCTTTTAATCAAGTTTCTTGATGGTTATCCCTTACCTATAAAACTAGCGGCATCTTATATGAGAGAAAATCAATTTACTCTCAAGATATTGTGTGAAGAATTAAACATTGAACCGATGGAAATTCTTGATTCTTATTCTTCGGAAGAAAGAAAAGAAAGAAGCTTGCGAATAACTTTAGAGCGTTCTTTTGAAGTGTTATCGGTAGAGGGTCAAGATATATTTCCTTTATTGGCTTTCTTTCCGAGTGGCTTGAGTCGTGATTTGGCTAGAGCTATTGGGGGAAGAAGTGGTCAGAAAGCTTTGGGGGAGTTGCTTAAGTTTTCAATGGCAGAAAAGTCTCTTACTGCTTCTGACTGGAGATTAACTTTACCCGAACCTGCCCGCACTTACGCAAAAAGTAAATTGCAGCAAGGAAGAGGAATTGACGATCTTGCGCCTCTTGTTTTAGATTTTTATTATAGCAATTTCTGTGACAGAGTTCTCAGGCTTTTTGATAATAAAGATGATAAAAAGGGACAGCAATTACTTCTGCAAGAAAATTCAAATTTAATCTTGTTTCTTCAATGGGGCTATGAGAGTGAATTGAGTTCAGAGCAAATCTGTCGCAGTGCGAGGATGACAGCTTCATTAAGTCCTTATTGGCGCTGGATTGAAGCGAATCAAGACCCTTTAGTTAGATTGCGCTTGGCTGCTTCAGCCGCCCAAAGAAATCAAGATCGAGAGGGAGAAGATTTAGTGAGAAATGCCATTGCAGCTTTGGCTTCTAGAGGATCATTTAGAACTGTTCAATCTTTGGCACAAGGAAGTGAAGATCAATTTGAGTTTGAAACTATTACCATCAACAGTAGGGGCAAAGAAATCAAACAAGAGCTTAAACAAGCGCAATATTTCACTGAAACTCTCTCTGGCGAAGTTATTCTCGATCTGGTTGCCATCCCAGGTGGCGAATTTATGATGGGAACAGAAGACGAGGAAATCGAAAGACTGGTGAAGAAATTTGATTGGCAGTACTTTAGCCGGGAAAAACATCAACATCAAGTTACCCTTCCCTCTTTCTACATGGGTAAATATCCCATTACCCAAGCGCAGTGGCAAGCGATCGCCTCCCGTGCCGATTTAAAAGTTAAACAAGACCTTGAATCTAACCCAGCCTATTTTAAAGACCGTCCCGATAGCGATCGCCGTCCCGTGGAAAAAGTCAACTGGTACGATGCGATCGAGTTCTGTGGGAGATTATCCAAGTTGACGGGAAGGGAATACCGGCTACCGAGCGAAGCAGAATGGGAATATGCCTGTAGAGCGGGGACAACAACAGCCTTTCACTTTGGGGAAACTATCACGGGAGATTTAGCTAATTATAATGCTACTAAAACTTATGCAGATGAACCCAAAGGAGAATATCGAGAAGAAACGACTCCCGTGGGACAATTTCCCCCCAATGCCTTCGGTTTGTACGATATGCACGGCAATGTTTGGGAATGGTGCGCTGATGACTGGCATGATAATTATGATGGTGCGCCGACGGATGGCAGTGTCTGGATAGAAAATGGGAATGATAATTGTTCTCCTCTGCGGGGCGGTTCTTGGTGCAACCATCCAAGTTACTGCCGTTCCGCTTACCGCTACTACGTCGATGGGCGCGTCTCCCTCTACTACAGCCTCGGTTTTCGCGTGGTGTGCGGTGCCGGGAGGACTCTGTAACCCTTTTTCTCTTTTTTCCCTTTTTACCCTCATTCCCTATTTTTTCTCTTTTCTTTTCTTTCCCGCCTCACGGCGGGTCGATTTTTTGCGGAAAATTGGCGTTAATGTTAAATTTTATTACTGGACTTCCCCCATACACTGGAGTTTAGACTAACTCAACCTGCAACCAAACTGCACAGTTTGGTCTAATGATAAGAAGACTACAGGGAGTCAAAAAAAGGAGATAATGGGATAAAATTGTCAAATAATCAAAAAACTTGAATCAATCTACTCAGAAACTCCAGGATTTTAGAAATGAAGTCTATCAACTACTAGGGCCAGCTAAAGATAGCACTTTCGAGTTGATGGATGCCATTCTTGTCACGAAAAATGTCTATTCTTTGGTTGAATTATCGCTTTCACCAGTATTTCGACGAAAGTGGTCAAGCCTGTATGAAGCTCTCGATGATTGTCGGCCTAAAACCAACAAATTGATGAAACTCTATATTAGCGAAATCCCCAGCTCCGAACCATCACAACGGATAATCTTGGCAGGAGATCATACACCTTGGCCCAGAACTGAAGCTCCAACGTTAAAAGACAGAACTTATGAACACGGGGCCAAAGTTATTTCAGGAAAACCAATTACGTTAGGTCATGGTTACAGTACGTTAGCCTGGATACCAAAAGAAAAAGGCAGTTGGGCATTGCCCTTACGACATGAGAGAATTACTTCTCATGAAACGCCAATAACTAGAGCCGTTTTACAACTTAAACAAGTATGCCGACATCTCGAAGAAAGACCCATAACTTTGTGGGACAGTGAGTATGGGTGCGCTAATTTCGTAAAACTAACATCCGAGATAAATGCGGATAAGTTAATGCGTTTACGTCCTAACCGTTGTGTTTTTGCTAAGGCTCCTGCCTATCAAGGAAAAGGAAGACCGAAGAAACATGGACATAAAATGAAATTGTCTGCTCCCATAACTTGGGCAATTCCTATTGAATCAATTGAAATCAATGATTCAACTTGGGGAGTCGTTAAAATTCAAAAATGGAGCCAATTTCATTTCTATGAATCGGCGGAGCATCCGATGGAAATCATTTTGATTCAACGCCAAGGGAAAGGACTTTCCCAAAAAGAAGCCAAACCAATGTGGTTAGCGTGGATTGGAACCGAACAACCTTCTTTAATGTCCTTATGGTCGCTTTATTTAAAACGCTTTGCTATTGAACATTGGAATCGATTTGTTAAACAAAGATTACATTGGACAAAAGCGAAATTGGGAAATACAGAAAGCGGGCAGAGATGGAGTAATTTGATGCCAATTTTAACTTGGCAATTATGGTTAGCTCGTGAAATGATAGAGGACAACCCGCTGCCGTGGCAGAAGCCTCAACCCCTGGAGAAGTTAACCCCCGGACGAGTGGCACAAGGCTTTGCGGGACTTTTAGCCGTGATAGGCACACCCGCCAAACCACCAAAACCCCGCGGAAAGTCCCCAGGTTGGGAAAAGGGTAAGAAAAGGAAGAAAAAACCTCGTTATCCAGTGGTCAAAAAGACAGTAACTCGACAGAAAAAAGACAAAAAAGAGGCAGCTTAAAGCCCCTAATGAATAAATTAGCATTATTTTTAGCTTTTCTGACAAGCTAAGTCTTTTTTTTATGCGTTCTAATTATCAGACTAGACTTTACAGTCTGATTTTTTAGTCTAAACTCCAGCATACAGAAATACTAAAAAATTAACAAAACCCTTACCGCAGGTCGCTTCTCAGAAAAAATTGAAAAGGGGCTACTGGGTACATTTTTCGCTTGAAAATGGCTGTACCGTTGACTGTATCTGGAGTAGAGCGATGACCTAGAGTTGGCTGTATAGTGATCGCTAACCTGATTTTAACAGATAGTGTCATTAATCTCTAGAGTAAGGGATTCGCTCTGTAGCCATGTTTTTGCTGGTTTTCTGCCCCGAAACAAGCTATAATGGTCGAAAGGTCAAATTT
>NZ_JADBRW010000368.1:0-5564 GCF_020247025.1 Microcystis sp. M109S1 | reverse complement strand
TAACTGATGACTTACCCACTGATAACTGATAACTGATAACTGATAACTGAGAGGTGCAACCCTGGAAGTTCTCAGATGCTCTATTAAAGATCAAGAAAAGCCGTCGTAAAACGACGGGGTTTTAACCCAAATTTTCGATAACCCGTCTAATCACCTATTGCCGAAGGCCTAGCTATCATTTTCTCGTTCACGAATTTCCTCGTACAGTAAGTCTAAACCGATTAGAACCTTCTCTCGATCGGACAAATCCCCGATAATTTTCCGCACTGGGGGAGGGAGGACTTTCGCGAGGGTAGGAGTAGCGAGAATCTTGTCTTCCTCCGCTAGTTGCGGGTTTTTCAGCACGTCAATCACTTTCAGCGCATACACTCCCTGAAATTCCTCTTCTAGGATATTTTTCAGGGTTTTCAAGGCGCGCACGGAGTTGGGGGTATTCCCAGCGACGTACAGTTTTAAAACATAGGTTTTTTTAAAGACGCTCATAGGTTAAGATCAAAGGGGCTGGGGATATGAGTTCATCGCTATTTATTGGGGAGATTTTAATCTATTCCCAATAATAAATCATAAGGGATATCCTCGCGAGGTATGGAACGACGGTACATTTCCCCTAGATGAGCAAGGATATCAATGAGAGCGAGACGATAATCTAGGAGAATTTCCTCACTTCTGCCTTCTAATTTTAACTGTTGGGAAAATTCATCCATTAACTCCATGTGAATTTCCAGAATTTGCGACACTGAGAGATCGGTAAAAAAGACATTATTAACCAATTCATCGATCGCTTGATTGATCGGATAATCCTGTTGGAAGTAATTTAAAATAATCTCCCGATAATCTCTTCTTAATTCCCGCAGTAATTCGTTTTTTTCCTCTGGGGCAAGATTGCGATAAAATAGCTGCGGGTTGCGTTTGTAGTAAACACCTAAATAGCCGAGTCTTTCTTTTAATTTTTCCGCTAAACGGCGCTGTTGTAGGAGGAGAAAACTGTGATTATTTTCCACGGGATTTGGTTGGTTAACAATCGTGGTAGGTTCGAAAAAAGAGCAATTAGGAGCTAAATGGAGAAATCGAGCGATCGCTTGGTCGATGACCGAGGTGATGCTGTCTAATTCCTTGACGGTAATTTGTAATTCGGCACTATGATAGAGACAGGTGGGAGAGTCATTCGTCTCGGCAGTGATGTTCTTGTCAGCGACAATGATCACTACTGGCAGTAAAATCCCCCCTTCGTAGAGTTGATTAAAAGTCGGCTGTAGGGAAGGATGAAAGACCACCAGCAAACAATCGATTTTTTCCTTCTCTGCCTCGATATTAGCCAGTAATTCGCTAGAAGACGACCCTAGGGTTAGATTATAGCGTTCATTAGCTAATAAAGCCGTCAAAGAATTAACCAGCCCCAGAGGTGAACTCACTCCCGTCAAGGGTGGGTCCGTTGGGACAAAAGCATAAATAGTCAGTCTCGGAGGCAACGTTTTCTCACCCGCAAGGTAGATAGAAAATAACAAACAATTAGGTTAGGCTTTCTCTGTTGAGAAGACAACCCCCTCGCCATCAAATCGGGGAAGTTAAAGTTAACTTTGCTTTTTGGCAGTGGGTATCGTAGTTAATTGTAATCAATGGAGCGGTCCTCTAGTTGAGCAAGCGTCATAATCAAGGTAGATTCAAGTTTTAGGACTACTAATAGTTTGGCCATCAGTTTGTTAATTATGCCCTAAAGTTACCGCCACCGCCCACCCAATTATCCCCATGCCTAGCGTTACCCTCAGCCTCCATCACTTTAATCAATCCGTCACTGCCTGTGAATTAATTATTGACACGGCAAGTCTTTTAGATTTAATTAATACGGGCAATCCAGAAGCGATCGTGGTGGTGGATGAGCGGTATTGTCCCCTAGGACTGATTGAGAGTCAAACCCTGATTGCCTACCTCCTCTATCAACAACAGCACCCCGAAACCAGAAACCCCTCCTCCAACTGCCTAGATCTGAGCGGTTTGCTACGTCCGATTATCCCTCTTAACTCGCGCATGGCCGTGAGTGAGTTTCTGGCAACCCTGACGGCAGAAGGAAGCTCCTTAGCCCCTATTTTAGTGGATGCTCAGGGCAAACTGTTAGGACGCTTGGACACGGGAAAACTTCTCCAATTTTGTCTCGGGCGCTCGATTCTCGATGATCCTCCCCCGCAGCCCCGCATCAGCGATCGCAATCTCCCCCCCCGCAGCGATCGTCCTCTGGAATTTCTGGAACAATTACCGCTGCCGCTGCTGCTCTACAGTCCAGAAGCGGGAATTTTATACCAAAATCAGGCTTGGTGTGAACAAATCGGGGCGGCTTTCCCCGCTAATATCGATAAATCTCCCTTTGCTTTGGTTAATGACCCCTTAACCCTCCAATCCCCCACCCCCCCCCTGTTTCCCCAGCGTCTAGAAACGGTGACATCGGGTTTAGCCAAGACTTGGCGACTGTTGTCCGTGCCGTTAAATTTGGCGCATAATTATCCCTTGATCGAGAAAGCTTCGGGACTGTGGTTACTGTTAGCCACCGATATCACGGAACAACAGCACTATTGTCAGGAATTAGCGGTTAAAAATGCCGATTTAGTCCATTTAAATCGTCTTAAGGATGAATTTCTCGCCTGTGTCAGCCATGAGTTTAAATCGCCCCTCACCGCCGTGATCGGTCTCTCCAATCTGCTGCGGGAACAAAAAATCGGTGAACTTAACCCCCGACAGTCGAAATATGCCGATTTAATCTATCGCAGCGGTCGCCAGTTGATGGCTTTGGTCAATGATCTCCTCGATTTAACCCGCTTAGAGACAGGACAACTAAAATTAACTTTCACTAGAGTCAAAATCGATCGCCTCTGTCAACGGGTGTACGATATCATCGTCGATAAGTATCCCCAACGTCTCGATCTCCCCGGCAGCTATCGTCTTGACATCGAATCAGGGTTAGATTATGCCCTGGCCGATGAAGCCCGTTTACAACAGATGTTAGTGAATTTGTTAGATAATGCGGTTAAATTCACCATTGATGGCGGTAATTTGGGCATTAAAGTCAATCGTTGGGAAAATTGGCTGGCTTTTACCGTCTGGGATACGGGAATCGGTATTCCAGAAGAATCCCAGCATCTGATTTTTCAGAAATTCCAACAGCTAGAAAGTCCTTTCACCCGTCAATTTGAGGGTGCAGGTTTAGGTTTAGTCCTCAGCCAAAAATTAGCGCGCTGTCACGGTGGAGATCTATCCTTTGTCTCCAAGGACCGGGAAGGCAGTCAATTCACTTTAGTGCTGCCGGTTTATCCCCAAGGAACAGAAGAGGAACAATCGACCCCCCAGCGTCTGGTGTTGGTGGTGGAAGCTAATCCCCAAGTGATCGAACAGTTTGTCGAGCGCTTGAGTGAATTGGGATTAAAAGCCATTATCGCCCGTAGCGGCACTGAGGCGATCGAAAAAGCCCGTCAGTTAAAACCCCGTTGTGTTTTTCTCAATCCCAATCTACCCCTCTTGTCCGGTTGGGATGTGTTAACGCTGCTGAAATCCCATCCCCAAACCAAAGATATGAAAGTTATTGTCACCGCTGCCGATTCTGAGCGCAACCGCAGTCAACAGCAAGGGGCCGATAGTTTT
Organism: Microcystis sp. M109S1; assembly: GCF_020247025.1. Lineage (NCBI taxonomy): Bacteria > Bacillati > Cyanobacteriota > Cyanophyceae > Chroococcales > Microcystaceae > Microcystis > Microcystis sp. M109S1. Next base: position 1,937 of record NZ_JADBRW010000368.1, on the reverse strand, counting down.
CTTGTTCCGCCGATCACATCGGCAGCTCTGCAAGCTTGCCTGAATCTGACCGTTTCCCCCATTCCTAGCCGAAAACGGCGCACTGCTCCGACTCTGCTGCGTTTACACGGCCATTATGCCCCCAATTTCTCCGATTTATCTTCCTTTAGCTGGATTTGGAATAATCAATTAGTTCGGGAGAATTATCGTTTTATTGAGGCCGATAGTTGCGAACAGGCGGAACTTTTAGCTGGTGTCTGGGAGGTGGACGCTATCTTAATCGATAGTTCGATCGCGGAAGATTTATACTCTTATCTGCAAACCTTGAGCGAGTCGGAAACCCTAGCTAATTTACCCCTAGTCACCCTTGATGTGGCTGTCACCGAGGTGGCCAATCAAATCCCCGGTTTAGCCGTTTTTCCCTGTTTGGCCCCCCCGACGGAAAACCGTATCGAACAGCTATTAAAGGTAATCGAGACTGCTGATCTGGCTTTTTCTGGCCACAAAGAACGGTAAGGGGGAGCGGGGTAGAAACTCTTTTCAGTGATCTTATTAACAGTTTTTCAGTGATCTCTTGACAAATAGGCAATTCTGTGTTGACAGAGGAAAAATTAGGTGTTAGCATTGCGATTGTTATTAGTAATATCCACTTTACCTTTGTGGGAGTCTATACAACAGATGACAAAATTACTCAGATTTACCATTCCTAGTGCCGCCGCCGCTGTACTAGGCCTCGCCACTGCGCCAGCGCAAGCCGCAACGGTAAACTATATCGGTTGTGGTCAGGATGCCACATTCTGTACACTCACCCAGCTCCTTAACGGTGGTTCCATCGAAGTTGATGAGGACGGAAATAGCACAATTGAGAAAACGTTCAGCAACTGGAAGAACTACGACTTTAGCAAAAGTCCTAATGCTAATACTCTGGTAAATCCCGAAGGCGACATTCAAGTGCGTGCAACCGGCACTTACATTCCTGGTGGCTCTGGTAGTGCTACTCTCAATTACACTGTTGTTAATAATGCCCTGCTGCTAGAGCCGCCACTTCCGGCGGGTAATGCCGTCTCGTGGAGTGCGACTGTTTATTTCGAGTTCGATGTCACATCCGCTCAATATGTCCCAATCATTGAACAGACAGATGAGCTAACAGGTGCGTTAGTTGTTGGTCCCACTTCTGGAACGACAAGTTATGCATCTTTCAATAATACCACGTTGTCCTCCGACAACATGTCGATGATGACTGACACTATGTTGATTTCTCCACCATCAACCACGGTTATGATAGGGAACACATTAGACCTCAGAGCTCGCCGGATCAGAACTCCAACGCCTCTTGTGGGTACGTCCCAAATTACGAGTTTCTCACAAACCTTCACCCAGGTGGTTATTCCTGAACCGGGGACTGTTGTTGGACTGCTGGTTGTTGGTGGCTTAGGTCTGGCGATGAAACGTAAGCAGCAGGGATAACTGAGCTTGGTTTCAGGACAACTTTGAGCAGAGAAATCGGCATCTTCTGTTTGTTTTATGCAATGGACGGAGGTTATAAGGGATGGAACCCTTATATATAAAGGCATTTAGCGATTTTTGTCAATTGTTTTTGCTCTAGAGCGAACTAATCAATTAAATCTCTTGCCAGATAAGGATTCAGTCGATTTATGCCCCCATATCGAACCATCCCAAGTCCCGAAAAGCCAGAAATCGTAGCTCCTAGCATTGAAACTCCGTCCTTTTGGGGCGGTTTTTAATTAGGGTATGCTGAACGAACCTGCGTCAGTCCCCACACGAGAAACTTTTTGCCGCCAACCCTAGTTAGGGCTGGCTGAATAAATCTAAAAACCTTATCCAACAAGGTTTTTAGACTTTTTTTCCCTCAAAAAGTGCCGCCCCTTGGAGTGATTGGGGGGAAAATTCAGGGACTTTTTCCCTGAAAATTAGGTAATTGACCACCTGAAAATGGG
>NZ_JADBRW010000367.1:0-5209 GCF_020247025.1 Microcystis sp. M109S1 | reverse complement strand
TTCTGCTCTTTCTTCTTCTTTAAGAGCTTTTTGTAAGTTTTTCTTTTCTTCTAAATCTAGGAAATCTTTAGCTGGCATAAGTAGAATTTTTCTCAAGTTACTATTTCTATTTTAGGTGGTTTAAGTGCGTTTTAGCTTATAATCAAAAGTCCAAAGGCCTGACGGCGTATAATATGCCCTGATTGCTATACTCTGACATCTAGATAGTAAAGAGAAGCAATTTAGCCGAGAAAACTAGCACAAATCGCGACAATACCGCAAATTTTGTCTGTCCATCGGTTCAAGCTCTCGTCCCTGACAGAAGAACTGAGAATTCTAGTCCCCGACTCTAAAAAGTCCAACATAATGAATCCTTTCCCCGCAATTTCCGTCAATGACGACGACCTCAAATACCCATCTCCGCCACCTGCTGGCAATTCTGACCGCGAAAGCGAAGATAGAGCAAAAAAGAACAAAGCCTTATTTCTCGATCGAGATGGGGTAGTTATCGACTATATCCCCTACCTGAGTAAACCAGAACAGGTGAGCATTCCCGCTGGGGCAGCGGCTGCCTTAAAACAGTGGCAGGATGCTGGCTATCTGCTGATCATCATTACCAATCAATCGGGACTTGCTAGGGGCTATTTCACTTGGGATGATCTAGCGGCGATTCACGGGCGCATGATCGAGGAATACCGACAATTGGGGGTGCATTTTCACGATCTTGCCATCTGCCCGCACCATCCCGACGAAGGTTGTCTGTGCCGCAAACCCTCCCCCTATCTGCTGCTGGCCGCCGCCCACCAATACGGAATCGATTTAGCCGGCTCGTTGTTTATCGGCGATGCGGCCAGTGATCTAGAATGCGCCCTAGAAGCTGGTTGTCAGCCCGTATTGCTCTTAACAGGGCGAGGAAAAGTCACCCTTGGGGAGATCGAGAAATACCCAGTTGAGATTCCCGTGTATGGCCAACTAAAGGAAACGGTAGAATTATTGTCAAAAACCGCTGCCGAACCAGAATTATGAGAATATTAGTCCTTTTTTGCAATAACTTTCCCTATCCACCTAGTCGCGGGGCAACCGAGGGGAGAACTTTTAACCTGATCAAATGTCTTCATCAAAACCATGATGTCACCCTGTTCGCCCGTCGGGTGGAGAATGTCACGGAAACTCAGATCGAAGAACTCAAAACCTTTACCGATGATCTTGTCTTATTTCCGCCCCGGCAAATTCCCGCTCCAGGCAAGGGACTGACAAAACTAATCGGTCAAACAGGGCGCTTTCTGGAGGGAATAGTACAGATGACCCCTGCTAGTGTTCTTAGTTATCGTTCGCCGCTCATTCAAGAGCGAGTAGATGAATACGTCGAGCAGCAAAAATGTGATGTGATTCTCTGCGCTCAGAGTATCAGCGAGATTTTTGTCCGGCCGGAATACCGTCAGCGAGTCAAAACAGTAGTAGATATTCACAGTTCCGTGTACGGTTGGACACGCAATCATTTAGATAGAGGAGCCTCCGCCTATCCGCTGCGGGATTTTCTCTATCTGCCCTTACTCTATCAGTACGAAAAACGTTACTGTGCCAAGTTTTCGCAATTAGTGGCTACTACCGATTACGATCGCGAACAATTATTACAAATTCTACCAGAAGCAAAGGTGGCTATCGTGCCTAATGGCGTGGATTTAGCCATGTTTCCCTATCGTCCTCGGGATCCCGGCGGTCATAATTTGGTCTTTGTCGGTTCCATGAGTTCTACCCATAATATCGATGCCGCCCGTTTTTTTGCTTTAGAAGTCTTGCCAGTCATTCAACAGCGATATCCCGATACCACTTTAACCCTAGTGGGGGCAAACCCGGCGCCGGAAGTTCTCGAACTTGCCAAGTATCCCGGTGTGAGCGTGACGGGGACAGTTCCCTCGACAGTGGAATATTTACACCGAGGAACCGTTGGTGTGGTTCCCCTGCGGGTGGGATTGGGAATCAAGACCAAAACCCTAGAATCCATGGCCGCTGGGATTCCGATTGTAGCCAGCGATCGCGGTTTAGAGGGTTTAACGGTGGCAGCAGCGGGAATTCCCCCTAGGGCATTGCGCGCCAATAGCGTTGCTGAGTACGTTACAGCGATCGCTAGGTTGTTCGATGATCCTTCTCTGCGAGAACAACTGTCCCATAATGGCCGGGCGATGGTGGAATCGGAGTACACCTGGGAGCGAGCGGGACAAAGGTACGAGGAAATTTTGCCGGACTAATATTGTTCTTAACCCCTGAATTTCCCTCGAGACTGTTTGAGAGTTTTACCGCCATAAAAATTGATTTTTTGGAGCCTAATCATGAAAGTTTTAATAGTAGGAAATTACGTTAATGATCGGCAGATCAGTATCAATCGTTTTGTCGGTTTAGTGGAGAAAGGACTCAGACAAAAAGGACACGAAATTCGGCGAGTGCAAGCACAGCCTATTTTCGGTCAACTAAAATCCTCTCCCCAGGGACTCGGCAAGTGGTTAGGGTATATTGATAAGTTAATTATTTTCCCAGTGCAGTTACGTCAGCAGCTTGATTGGGCCGATATCGTCTGCATTTGTGATCAGGCGTTATCCTATTTAACTCCCTATCTAAAAGATTGCAAATATTTTGTGATCTGTCACGATCTGCTGGCCATTCGTTCCGCCCTAGGAGAAATTCCTGAAAATCCTACCAGTTGGACGGGAAAACAGTATCAGGCGATGATTTTGCGAGGATTCAAACAGGCTAAATATGTTGTCTGTTCTTCCGAAGCTACTCGTGCCGATGTTCTCCGTTTAACCAAAATTACCCCCGAACAAACGGAAGTGATCGAGGATTGCTTGAGTGAGGGATACGGTCCGATGACAAGAGCAGCGGCGGTAAATCTAGTGGCCAAATTTAACATTAATAGTGATTGTCCCTGGCTAATTCATGTCGGGGGCGACCAATGGTATAAAAATCGATTGGGATTGCTGAAAATATTCAAGAGGTTAATCACTTTCCCCGGTCTGGAAAATTGCCGATTGATCCTGATGGGAAAACCTTTGCTGCCGGATATGCGAGAATTTGTTAATCAGAATAACTTGTCCGCACAAGTAATCGAATTAGGAACCGTCTCTGATGAGGATCTCCGCGCCTTTTATTGCCTAGCAACTGCTTTAATTTTTCCCTCCTTTCAGGAAGGATTCGGTGTTCCCGTTATTGAAGCTCAATCCTGTGGTTGTCCCGTCTTTACCTCCAATCGTCTCCCCATGACTGTTATCGCTGATGATGCAGCCGTTTACTTCGATCCCACCGAACACGAGGCCGCCGCTACTATTATTGCAGAAAATCTTCTCGCTCCCGATCGCCTGGAAGATTTGAGGCAAAAAGGTTTTATCAATGCCACTCGCTTTACTTACGAAAGAATGCTCCAATCCTACGACCGATTATTGCCAAAATTGTAGTCTAGAGCTTTTTGGTGACTCATTATCCTGCCCACGCGATTTTAAGCGGGGAGGATATGGTTCTGGGGTTCACTTTGGCACTAGAAATCTTGCTGTAAGAGTGATCGTCCTTTTTTAAATCCTACAGTAATCATTTTTCCATAGCTCCTTTGCTTCCTTGTAGTGTTGTTTAATTGGGGTTTACTGAATAAATCTAAAAACCTTGTTGGATAATATCTTTAGGCTTTTTTGAAATCAAAAAGTGCCAGCCATTGGAGGAATCGGGGGGAAAATTAAGGCACTTTTTCCCTGAAAATTAGGTAATTGACCCCCTGAAAATGGGTAAAACCCTACACCCCACACCCCACACCCAGCCCCACGAAAAACTTTTTGCCGCAGACCCTAATTGGCACTGTGAAAAAACACAATCAGATTCTAAGTTTTGTTGGCGACAAACTTGTGCAATCGCGACTCGAAACCCTCCTAAACCACAAAAAAGGTCAACAAAACGAATTTTTTTACTATCTTTCAGGAGATTCATCGATAGTTGAGATTGTAGCGATAGGGATATTCTCTTTGATTTTAACTTATTCAACTTTCACCAAAGAGCGGACGGTAAATATTTCATTTGCTTGTAGGGGTTTAATCGCCGAAATTGGCACAGTAACTACTGAAATTGACTCACCGAGAGCGTTAAAAACTTCTAAAATTGCTCCCATTTCGCCATTGCTAGGATGGGGGATTAAATCCACTAATACTGCCACATCTCCCGATTTTAGATTGTCTTCGGGAACATCAAGACAAAGAACCACATGATCGTATAATCTAACATCCATAATTATCTATCCTTTCGGGGCTTGAGAGTAACAAACTGAAAACAGTCGTCAATGTATCGCAGTATCCATATTGTAACCACTGCTAAATTGATTCCGTTAACTCCTTCTAGCATTCCTTCAACTCGATAAAAGATACCGTATTCATTTTTACCATCTTTGATCGCATCTTCTACGGTAATTAGCTGAATAATCGCTTTTTGCAAACTGGCCGCATTATCGAGAGTAAATCCTGCTTGTGCTAAAAATTTTGATTTGTCATCTTTGTCTCTGAATACGAGAAGATAACGAGTAAGTTTATCCTCTGGAATAATTGCTTTAGATGGAATTTGCATCGCTCAATCTACTTAGTTTTCTAGCCTTTTCTTCAGCACTCATTATTTTCGAGTTTGCTCTCTAGGGATTCTAGATATGATAACTGCGGTCGATGATTAGCATTCCATGTCAGAGCTTGATCTAATTTTTCTCGAAAAGGCGATCGATTTATCCAGTCTTCGTTTACGGGAGAGCGATCGAGTAAATTTTGATAAAACTCATTCCACAGTTGACCCCATTCTTTTAGATCGATAACAACTGCTGTTTTTTCTCCTGTTTCATCGACAATATACTGAATACCTTTCATGATTTAAATTGTTGTGAGATGGACAATTATTTGTAGGATGGGTTAGCGCACTTCGTAACCCATGCGGGAGTTGGGTTTCATGCTTCAACCCAACCTAAGTTCATCTTATATTTAATTCCACCCACCTACTTAATTAATAACTATATTTCAATCGATTCACGAGAAGATATGGATTTTGCAAGTTCTTGTCTAGCATCTTCCGATAGAGGCTCTTCTAGGTTCTGTGTGAGCATGGTATAATAGTAACACAGAACAGGAGGTGGGTTATGTGGATAAATTTTGAGCAACTCCTCGATTTACCAAATGTAACAGTGGTCAATTATCAAAAAATTGAGCAGACAATTTTC
>NZ_JADBRW010000366.1:0-18856 GCF_020247025.1 Microcystis sp. M109S1 | reverse complement strand
TTTAAACGGACGTAGAGGAAAGCGTAAGACTACCGCTAAGGTAGCAGCATCCCGTGAAGCGTCAACCCCATTCAGCGACCATTCTAAAAAGGTGGCGTGGTGAGGAATCGCCGTCCGTTTTACGGCGGCGAGGATGTCAACAACTTCCCTCCCAGATTTTTAGATAGGCGTTTTCCATATTTTGAGCGAATTTTTTCCCTTGCCAGAGGGGAGCTATGTCACGATTTCCTAACAGTTGATGGCTGATGTCTTGACGAAGGGAGCGATCGAGTCCTAATTTTACTCCCCAGTCGATATATTCTGTCTCATTCCAGCCAATTCCGACTTCAATACCAGCATTAATCATAAAAGTATAACTATTGCGGGCGGAAAATTGTTCTCCTACCAGTGTAACTAAAGGGATTCCTTGCCATAAAACTTCTAAGGTGGTGGTAGCACCATTGTAGGGATAGGTATCTAACACCACATCGGCAATCTGTAAATTAGCGCGATGGGTATATTCATCTATATCTCTCGGTAAAAACCGCAATCTTTGGGGATTAACTCCCTCCCGAATCGCTATTTCAGTAAATAATTCTTGAATTTTTTCAGTCTTACCGACTCCCTTAATCAGAAAATAACTATTAGGCACTTGTGCGAGAATTTTCATCTGAAGTTTAATGGTATCAGGATGGCGTTTCATGCCACTTTGTACGGAAAAATAGATGGTAGCATCGGGGGGAATTTCTAAATCTTCTCGACGTAGATTGGGAGTGCCGATTTCAAAACCATCCACTGCTAAATATGTCTCTGGTAAACGATAGATTTTTTCTCGATAATATTCCTCCGCTTGCTGGGGTAAAACGTAGGGATCGGCGATATAGTAATCAATAGTTGCTAATCCAGAAGCATCCCAACCTAACCAAGTCACTTGTTTTGCTGCGGGTTTCAGCGCCATAATCTGATTGGTGAGATTATGGGTTAAACTATCTAAATCTACCAGAATATCTATCTGATCTTGTTGAATTTGTTGGGCAACTTCTAGGGGATTTTGAGCGTAGGGAAAATGACGGATAATATCTCGGCTATCCCGGAACCATTGACGGGTAATTTCATCTTCTTTTTGGTTAATAGTATAGATGGCTATTTGCAATTTTTCTCGATCATGATGGTGAATTAACCAACGACTTAACCAACCGACGGAATGATGTTTTAAGGTACTGGCAAGATAACCGATCGTTAGTTTTTCTGGAACTTTTTTGATCGTAAGCAAAGGAGTTTTAAAACTATTATTATCAAGGAAAATTTCGGCGACGCGATTGGTTAATTGTCGATTGGCTAAGGCTCGATCGCCTAGGTAGGGTAAAGGACTAGAAACATTGAGAAAGCTAGTTTTAATAATTGGTTCTAAAGTGATATTTTTCTGACGGATTAATTCCTGTAATAAATTCTGATATTCTTGATAAATATGCTCAATTTCTTGCCAAACTCCCCAGCGCAAAAGTATTAACAAAATTAGATAATTACTGTATAACTTTAGGGTTGGATTTAGACAAATTTCTCGCAATTGATAGGCAGTTATCAAAGAATTATCAAAGTCTTCGGCTAAAATATAGAGGTTAACTAACTGTTCTAAAAGACTCAGATCATTTGGTCTTAATTGCAGACAAAGTTTAATAATTTCTACTCCAAAAGTGGGACTTTGTTGCTCGTTGGTGACTCGTGCCGCTATCTGAAAAGCTTGCGGGATAAAACTATCAGCTAATTCCTCTAGGTAGGGTAAACTTGCTTGAGCTAAATCTAAAGTTAATTCGTGGGGATATAAAAGACTTTTGAGAACTACATTTAAAAGCAATTCTCGGTTAGGATTATATCTGAGATTGTCTTGAATAGGATAATTAAGTAGTTCTTCTGGATCGAATATTTCTAAATCTAAAGCTAAGTCGAATAAAGCTAATAAATTATTAATTGACTTGGGAACAATTTCCTGTAGATGATAGCGAAGATATTCTACAGCTGCCAGATCACCTTTGCTTTGTTGTCGTCGCGCTTCTGCGTCTAAAACTGCTTCTAATTCTGCTTGCCATTGCTTAACTTGTTCGGGATTTCCTTCCCTGAAAACATTTTGCCACATCACCTGTGCTGCTGCTTCTAAATTTTGCAGAAGATAGGCAACTCCCAAGTACCAATAGTCAGAAATATTTTCGGGATTGTTATCGATTAGTTCCTCGTAGATTGCCGCAGCTTGAGGATAATCTTCGGCAATTAAAGCTTGATAAGCGTCAGGATGCCAATTCATATATTTAAATATCAATTACTATTTTTTTTGAGATAATATCTTCAGAAAATCTTGATGTTCTTGACTGGCTAAACCTTGCTGTAAAACTGTCAAAACCTGTCCTAAGTTACCCGCTAATAAAGCATTAACATCTAACCAAAGACCAGGGAAAACCTGCGAGTAAATTATCCCTCGACTATCGGGTTCAAGTTTAATATATTCTCCAGCATTTAATCGGAACCAATCTAATTGACGTTCATAAACTCGCCAAACAAGATATTCTTGCACTTGATTACGACGATAAACTCGCCATTTATTGTGGAGATCATAGGAAGCACTAGAAGCGGCGATTTCTACGATTAATTCTGGCGCACCTTCGATATAATCATCGTTACTAATAGTTGATTGTCCAGCAATTTTAATTCTTAGTAAAGCATCCGGTTGTACCTCATTATCCGCATCCAGACGCACTGTGGTATTATCCGCAGACATCACCCCAATTGTGGCAGCTTTATAGACCCCTAACCAAGTTAAAATATCAGAATGAGGTTCTCCATGACTCTGCACTCGCACAGGAGAAGACATATAAACTATTCCTTCAATTAATTCGGCTTTTTTTATTTCAGAAAGGTTCTGATAACGGCACTCAAATTCCTGGCGACTTAGTTGATCCCCATTTTCTAAAGGAGGGGTTTTAGGGAGGGAATAAATAGGTTCAGAAGTGATCATTTTATTTACCCCGAACAACAGTAGATTTATCCTCCCCTAGTCCAGTGAAAAGGTGACAGTTAGGGGGATAAAGCTCAAAAAGAATTGACTCATAACTGGAAACTGTCAACTTAAAACTTACATCTGATAACTGATAACTGATAACTGAAATTAAACCACTTTAGCGATAGCAACTTCTAGTTTATCCATAGCCTCATCTACTTCTGTTTCCGAGACAATTAAAGGAGGTACAAAACGGAGAACTTTCGGACCGGCCGGAGCAATTAATAAACCCTCTGTCAAAGCTGCATTAACAATGGTAGATGAAACCAACTCACTTTCTGAATTAATTTCCAGACCATTAATTAAACCCCAACCGCGCACATCGACAAATAGATGGGGATATTGAGAAGCAATCACGCGTAAACGGCTGCGTAATTGTTCCCCTCGGTGCTGGACATTTTCGAGAATATGATCCCGTTCAATGGTTTGTAATACTGTTAAAGCTGAGGCACAAGCGAAAGGATTACCTCCAAAGGTACTCGCATGACTACCCGGTTCAAACACATCACAGAATTTTCTGCACATCATCGCACCGATGGGAATACCACCCGCTAAACCCTTAGCAGAAGTGAAAATATCCGGTTCTACTCCTAAATTCTCATAACCCCAGAGTTTACCAGTTCTTCCGACTCCCACCTGTACTTCATCAAAGACAAGCAAAATGTTATTTTCGTCGCAAATTTGCCGTAAACGTTGGAAATATTCGATATCCCCCGGACGAACTCCCCCTTCACCCTGCAAGGGTTCCAACATAATCGCAGCCACCCGACGATTACCCTCATCGAGATCAGCGATCGCATTTTCCACCGCTTCGATATCATTATAGGGAATATAGGCAAACCCCGGCATCAGGGGTTCAAAGTCTTTTTGATACTTCGGTTGACCGGTTGCGGTGATGGTAGCTAAAGTCCGACCGTGAAAACTAGCGTGAGCGGTTAAAATAACCGGCTGTTCGAGGAAATCTAGCACCGTATGGGCATATTTTCGTACTAATTTAATCGCCGCTTCGTTCGCTTCCGCACCAGAATTACAGAAAAAGACTTTATCAGCGCAGGAATGATCGACAATCCATTTAGCTAGTTCCCCTTGTTCGGGAATATAGTATAAATTCGAGACATGATGGAGTTTTTGGATTTGCTGGCTAACCACTGCAATTAAAGCGGGGTGAGCGTGACCGAGGGTACAGGTGGCAATTCCCGCAACAAAATCAAGGTATTGTTTACCGGAAGTATCCCAGAGAAGACAGCCTAACCCTTTGGCGATCGCAATAGGGAAGCGACCATAAGTATTCATCACATAGCTGTTAAAACTATCTCGATCGAAGGGTTGATTCGGGTTTAAATTGGGAGTGGGATCAACTAGGGTTGGTTCTAAAAGGGTTTCTGGACTCACTGGGGAACTCCTGCGCGATTAGACTTGACACTCTCGCCGTCAAGCTACGCTGTGACGGGAGATTCTTGCTTCTACTCCTCTTAACTAGACACAATCCGAAGACTATGCCCCCGTCAGACCGAATCCACAAGCGTTTTGGTTTAACGTCTACCGACTGCCCGGACGGTGCTGAATTTTATTTGTGGGCAGAATTGACCTTAGCTGTTAAGCTTCTATGCTGCTTGACCCGTCACCATTACATTTTCAAGGGCGATATTTGTTCCGAGGTACAAAGGATCGGGAGGTTTCCGTGATACTTTACGCGCTTTACCGCTTTCTGTATTCTAGCGAAATTCCTCGAAAGTGGAAACGCTACCGCGTTAGTTTCACTTTGGTCGCGATTCATCTCCCTTTAAGCAAGGGCGGCTCTAACGGGAGTCCTCTCGCGACCTTGAGATAGGGGAAATTATAATCAAATCCGTCTGAGAAGGACGGGTTATTTAGATTAAAAACTGATTTTATTGTAATTTACTAGACAGTCTTAGGGGTGAATTTTGCTTGTCTATCAGTGAAGATAAATATCGTCGGCTGCGTCAGGAATTAATCGGGGGAATTTTTGCCCTGATTGTGGTATTTTTGCTGGGTACGCTTTGGTATCATCTGATCGAGGGTTGGAGTTGGCTAGATTCGGCCTATATGACGATTAGTACCCTCGCTACCGTCGGTTTTGGCGAAATTAATCCCCTAGGTGAACGGGGACGACTGTTTACAATGGTTTTGATCGTGATGGGAGTAATCACGATCGGTTATATTGTTAATCGCTTGACCGAAGCTTTAATTCAAGGCTATTTTCAAGAGGGACTCAAACAGAGACAGGAGAAACGCGTGATCGATCGACTATCGGAACACTATATCATCTGTGGTTTGGGTCGCACAGGCAGACAGGTGGCGATCGAATTTCACGCCGAAAATATTCCTTTTGTAGTCATTGATACAGACCCCCTACAGGTAAATCGGGCCAAAGAATTAAATTATATTGTTGTTCAAGGAGATGCCACCTTAGATAAATCTTTACAAATGGCAGGAATTGAACGCGCTATTTGTATTGTGGCCGCTTTAACTTCCGATGCGGAGAATTTATATACAGTTTTGTCTGCTAAAACTCTTAATCCGAAAATCCGCGCCATTGCTAGGGCCAGTACCGAGGAAGCAGTACAAAAATTACAACGGGCCGGGGCCGATGCGGTGGTATCTCCCTATATTACCGGCGGTAGAAGATTAGCGGCCGCAGCCCTACGACCCCAGGTGATGGATTTTGTTGATGGGATTTTAACCGGAACCGATCGATCGTTTTATATGGAAGAATTTTTAATCGATCCGAGGACTTGTCCCTGTGTCGGTTTAAGTCTTAGTCAAGCACATTTAAGATATCGATCGGGGGCGTTAGTTTTGGCTATACGTCGCGCTGATGGTACGCTAATAGGGGGACCGACTGGCGATACGGAATTAATGGCCGGGGATTTATTAATTTGTATGGGAACGGCCGAACAATTACGCAGTTTAACTCAGATTTTAATCCCTATGCGATCGGATGGTTTACGTTTACCGAAGCATTAGTTAAAGGGTCAATAAAAAATCTACTGGTAGCATTGCGGGAACAGGGGAAACAGCAAAATCTCTTAGGTTTCGCGTTATGATTATTTCTAGCTTTTCCGATTCAGCAACGGCACTGGTAACGGCATCTTCAAAATCTTTCATCGGACTTGGCAATGCTTGCCTAATTATTGCATCTGTCACCCTAGCAACTGGCAAATTCTCTAGAAGACTTATAACCAATTTTCTTGAGCTTTATCTTCCATTTTCTCTTGACAAAATATAATAAATATTAGTGACGGCATGACCAGAAATATATCCTTGAGTTTTACCTGTCTTAACTGTATTTAATGCTTGTACAGATGCTTGAAAATGTGGTTCACGCTTACCCAAAACATCTAGCAATACATCACTGTCGAATAAGACTCGTTTCACTGATACTTCTCCACTAAATAATCAATATACGATTCTTTTGGGTCTTCTGAGCCTAAATCGACAACTCCCACTAAGTTTCTTGTCCAAGAATCAAGATCGCTTAAATCATCTGTTAGGGAATGAGAGGTAGTTTCTGAGGATACATTCTGACGAAAAACACGCCCATATTCTAATGCTTTCTCAAAAGCCTCCTGATCAGAAATTGATCCAGAAAGATTATCTAACCAGTTTTCAGACGAAGATTTTTCAGTTTCCAAATCGACCAAACCTGTTAAATTTTGTCTAGAGGCATCAAGATCATTGAAATTATCTGTTAGGGAATGAGAAGTAGTTTCTGAGGATACATTCTTAGGATTAAATCGCTCTTTAATTCTGAAAATTATTAAACTATAATAGGCTCTCAGTTGTGTGACTAAACATTTGTCAGTATCTTGGAAATATTCGGTTATAGTACGATTAGAAAACGAGAGAGCATTCTGAGCAAACTTGTTAATTTGCTCTAGTTCTGAATCGGCAAACATATCAATAAACACATCTATCGTTTCTGAGAGAAGGCGTGAACCTTCCACCACTCTGATTAAATCGGCTTTTTCTTCACCAGTCTTTCCCTCATTGATCTGAGCAAGGCCGATAAATAATTTAGCATAGGCAGTTACTCTATCGGTAAATTCATTGATAATCTCAATCAAATTTATTGCCGAAACCTCATTCTTATATTGTTCCCATACCTGAAACCATAATTCATCAATTTGACAAAATATATCGGCTCTTGCTTGATAAGTTTTAGAGTTATCCTTAACTTGCTCAACTAAAATTTGAGTTTCTTGTAGTAAATTATCCAGTATTATCCGATCAGAATCGGTGACAATTTGATTGAGTTTATCTGTAATATCTTGGAGATTTTCTAACAAAATTTGTCCTAAATTTTCCCGTTCGACTGAACTTGGCAGACTATTCATCGTATTTAACGCTCCTAAGACTGACGATCACACAGAAATGAGTAGTCAAAATAACCAGCTTTAAACCTCCATTGTAACAATTTTGGGGTCTGAAAGGGTGATTATAGTTACTATAGCCTCTGGGGGAGATCGGGAGAGAGCTGGCAGTAGCATTAATTTTTGTCAGCCTTTGATCCTATTTAGATAATTTGTACTATAATACTTTGTTAAAAGTTTAACTTCATATTGAAGTATCTGGTAAAAAAATGTCAAGCAGTAAAACTGGTATCGAATGGACGGACAAAACCTGGAACCCTACCACTGGTTGTACAAAAGTGAGTCCAGGGTGTCGTAATTGCTATGCAGAAGCAATAACAATGCGTTTTTCAGCAAGTTTCCCCACTGGTTTTAATTTTACTATTCATCGAGAAAGACTAGAACAGCCGAAAAAATGGCGCACACCAAGTCGAATTTTTGTCAATTCAATGAGTGATCTTTTTCATGAAGATTTAGACTTTGGCTATTTACGGGAAATCTTTGCAGTGATGCGAGATACGCCCTGGCATATTTATCAAATTTTAACTAAGCGCGCTCAAAAACTAGCAACTTTAGCAGATAAACTGGAATGGTCAGAAAATATCTGGATGGGTGTCTCTGTAGAAAGTCAGCAATATACCCATAGAATTGAGGCTTTAAAAACAGTACCAGCTAAGGTACGTTTTCTTTCCTGTGAACCTCTTTTAGGTCCACTAAATCTGGATTTATCACTGATTGATTGGGTTATTGTTGGCGGTGAATCAGGCTATCAACATCGTCCCATAGAGCCAGATTGGGTTAGGGAAATTTTGGCTCAAACCAGAGAATCTAAAGTCGCTTTTTTCTTTAAGCAGTGGGGTGGTAACTATTCCAAAGCTGGTGGTAGAATGCTTGATGAGCGTATTTGGGATGAAATGCCTGTGGCTTGGAACGAACACAAGGCTAAATGGACAATCAGAGCAGGTTCCTCCCTAAAAAAACTCTCAAAAAATCAAGAACAAGATAATTTATTAACATTGACCTAAACAAAGTTATCGATATGAGTCAACGAGGCCAAGAAGGCGAAGATATTATTGGTAAATGGTCTGAGGATAAATTAGATTTACTCGCTCAGTATCTCAATGCTTATTCTGTGATCATGAACAATCAAAAAACTCCCAAGAATCCCAGAAAAAAACCTTGGCTTAAAGCTTATTACTATATAGACGCTTTTGCTGGTTCCGTGAGCCCAACAGCGAAGGAAGATGAACAACGATATATTGAAGGTTCTCCCCTGCGTGCTTTACGAACAGAACCACCATTTGATGGTTACTGGTTTATTGATGCTTCCCCTCAACGCACCGAACGTTTAGAACGTTTATGTGACGAGTTTCCCGACCGTGAAATTCATGTCCGTCGGGGTGACTGTAACGAGATTTTATGCAACGATATCCTTCCTAATTTATCGCTCAAGAAAAAATCTCCTCGACGAGCATTTGTTTTTTTAGACCCCTATGGATTACAAGTAGATTGGCAAACTATCACTCAACTAGCTGAAACTAAAGCTTGTGATATTTTTATTAACTTTTCGGTGATGGGCGTTACTCGGCTTTTGCTAAAAGATAAAGAACCAAAAACAGAGGTAGTAGAACAGTTGGATAAAGTAATGGGAAACGTAGATTGGCTAGAGAAACTTTACCAATTACCACAAAATATTCAATTAAATTTGTTTGATAATCAAGAACCTAATGCCAGTCGTAACACAATCTCTGCCGATAGATTAGCAGATTTATATACAGAAAGATTAAAAACACTTTTTCCCTACGTTAGCAACCCAGTTATCATGAAAAATTCTAAGAATGCCGCTTTATATACTTTGTGTTTAGCCAGCCACAATGAAAAAGCCATTAAAATTACTAACGATATTTTTAAACGTTACGAAAAACAAAAATTATCCTTGTAATTTTTGTTTTTATATTTCAAGTCAAACTCACTCAAACTTGAGTAGCCAAAATCATCAGCCCTAAACCTCCATTGTAACAATTTTGGGGTCTGAAAGGGTGATTATAGTTACTATAGCCTCTGAGGGAGATAGATTGATTACTGTTCACTCTTAATTCCCCTGACTCGGAGACTACTGGTTCCTTGCTCCTCAATCTAGCGTCTGTGAGGAATTGAGAAATTGGGGATGAGATGTTAGTACAATCGGGGAATAGTAAAAGAAAAACCCCTATTTCTCATGAGTCAAAATCCCAATTCTTCCTCGCGACCACTGCAGCCGCTGCCGGTTCCCTCCATCCCGATACCTCCCTCAGAGTTAATCACGGAAATCAGCATGGGGATAACTGAAGAAATGACGCAACAAGTGGCGACACCGACCAAAAACGTGCCGAATATGCCGCAAAATGGTCAAATTCCCGCCCCACGTCCTCCCCAAAATCGCACTCCCAGTCAGGCTGCTTCTCCCCAAACCCCACCCCGGCCGGGTCGCGCTCCCAATCAACCCACCTTAGAACATTTGATCCGGATGGCCTTTGATCGGGGTTATTCGGACGTTCACCTGGGAGTTGGAGAAAAACCCCGGATGCGGGATCGTGGTGAAATGCTCATTCTCGACTATCCCGAAATTGACATCAACACTTTTTATAGTTGGTTACGGGAAATTCTAGGAGAAGAAGAAATCCTTCGTTTTAAAAAAGACCTAGAATTTGACGGTGCAACTCAGTACGAATTCGCTAGAGTGCGGATTAATATCTTTGAAAGTCTGCGCGGTCCGGGCATGGTTTTGCGTCTAATTCCCCTGAAAATCCTCACTATGGAACAATTGCGCTTACCGGCGGTGTTCCGGAATGTGTGCGATGTGCATAAAGGATTGATTTTAATCACCGGTCCGACGGGTTCAGGGAAATCCACCACCCTAGCGGCAATGATCGATTACATCAATAAAGAACACGCCAAACATATTATCACCATCGAAGACCCGATCGAATTTGTCCATCAAAGTCGTCGCAGTTTGATCAAACAAAGGGAAGTGGGAATGCACACCCATGAGTTCGATAATGCCCTAAAAGCCTCTTTGCGGGAAGACCCAGATATTATTCTGGTGGGGGAGATGCGGGACAAATCCACCGTTAATACTGCCCTGAAAGCTGCCCAAACCGGTCACTTAGTCATGGGAACCCTGCACACCAACAGCGCCGTAAAAACCCTGGAGCGGATTTTAACTCTTTATACCGCCGAGGAACGGGAATCCATGCAGGTGGCGCTCGCAGAATCCTTGGTTTGTATTATTTCCCAGGGTTTATGTCGTACCACCGACAGTAAACGGGCCGCTTTTCACGATATTCTCGTCAACACAGAAACCGTCAAAGATTACATTTGCAGCGGCAAAAATGACGAAATTCTCGAATTAATGAAAGATGGCGAATACCATGGCATGATTACCACTAATCAATCTCTGTTTAACCTCTATCAAGAGGGACGGATTAACGATGAGGTCGCCCTGGAAATGTCCCCGGTTCCCAATGAACTGGCGATGATGCTGCGGGGTAGAATCTAGAAAAACCCTGAAGGAAATTCTTGAGGGGTCAAGAGTTTAGTAGTCTAGAAAAATAGAAGCTCCTATTGATTCCCTAGGGGAACCCCTCAAGTGACCACTTCCGCGATTGTGTTGCCCGATATTTTTAAAGGCATCGCCCTGTTTACCCCCGGGGGCGACCTGATTTACTGTATCGATCCTGATAAACAAACTCATTGGCATCTGAATCTCTGCGCTGCTCTCCAGTCCGCTTTAGGGTTGCCAGAACCCCCCCATTTTTTAGTTCCGAGTTTTACCGCTACCATCGATCGCTGGCGAGATCCCTACAGTCACCGTATTCATACTAGAGCCGAAGTCTATCCCCTTGTCCGTCGCTATCAGCCTTTATTAAATGCTATTTTCGCCACGGACGAGCGAGCTTGGTTTACTGTACCTTGGCAGGAACAATCCTCTAATCCCACTATCTTAGAAACCTATCGTCAGCAGTTTCCCCAACTTTGGCAATCCCACGATCTGATTCTCCGTTATCAGGAACGCCCCGCAACGACTTCGGGGATTAGTGCTGACTCTGACTATACTAACCCTAGTCCCAAGGGTTATGTTTTGCGGTTATTTGTCTCCGGTAATAATGCCAATACTAAACACACCCTAGAATCGATCCATCAGCTTCTAGAGCGAGAATTACACCATCCCTATACCCTGAAAGTGATCGATATCTCTAAGCATCCAGAACAAGCGGAATCTAATCATGTCTCTGCTATTCCCACTTTAGTCCGGGTTTGGCCGCAACCGGTGAAACGCATCATCGGCGAATTTGAGGATTTACCGCGAGTATTACAGATTATCGCCACCGCTTAGGGTTTAAAGACTTCTGACTCGATTCCTCGCCACCATTCGCCCAATTTCATTAAGTCTTGCTGAATATCATCCAATTCTTGGATATATTCCTGTTGGGAAAGACTGGCACGACGTTCTTGCAGTTTTTTGAGACGCAATTGCACCAACAGCCAAGGCTTAGAAATACCGTTAGTTTCTTCGATATAGCGAGCGATATCTTGACTATCCATAGTTTTTTACTTTTATTATCCTATATTTTCTCAAATTAACCCGAGACTCCTTTTTTTAGTTGCAGAAGATTATGTTTGATTTTAGCCACTATTACCCCTACGCCGAATTAGTTTCTTTCCTGAAAAACCTAGCCTCATCCTATCCTAATTTAATTAGCCTCACCTCGATCGGTAAAAGCTACGAAAATCGAGATATCTGGTTAACTACCCTCACAAATCAAGCCACAGGCCCCTATTTAGAAAAACCTGCCTATTGGATTGATGCTAACACCCATGCGGGGGAAGTAACAGGCTCTGCCGTCGCTCTCTACACTATCTCTCATCTTTTGCGCCAATACGGTCATAATTCCCCAATTACCAGACTTCTTGACCATTACACTGTCTATATTTTGCCGCGATTAGCCGTGGATGGAGCAGAAAAATATCTCACCACTCCCTATATGTTACGATCGAGTATTCGGCCCTATCCCCACACGGATGAGAAACCGGGGCTATATCCTGAAGATATTAACGGCGATGGTTTAATCTTACAAATGCGCCAAAAAGATACCTGTGGCGCTTGGAAAATTTCTGAACAAGAT
Source organism: Microcystis sp. M109S1 (assembly GCF_020247025.1). Classification (NCBI taxonomy): domain Bacteria; kingdom Bacillati; phylum Cyanobacteriota; class Cyanophyceae; order Chroococcales; family Microcystaceae; genus Microcystis; species Microcystis sp. M109S1. The sequence continues at coordinate 6,290 of NZ_JADBRW010000366.1, read as the reverse complement.
CCTCGCATTATGGTGCGTCGCGAACCGGAGGAATTTGAAGGAACTTTTTACACTTTGCTCACCGAAGGTTTAATCCGCGATTACGATGGCTATAATTTTACCACTGCCCCCACCCTAGAGGGTCTGGATTTTAACCGCAATTATCCCGTTTATTGGGTTCCTGAAGGGGAACAACAGGGGGCTGGCAATTTTCCTTTTTCGGAGCCAGAAACCCGTGCAGAAGCCGAATTTTGGGCAAATAACACCAATATTAATGGCTTCGTTACCTATCATACCTATTCAGCAGTCATGTTGCGTCCCTATAGCACCCATCCCGATGAATATTTCCCCGTGGAAGACTTAGAAATGTATAAATATATTGCTGATAAGGGAAAAGCAATGACTGGTTATGAATGCGTTTCTGTCTATCACGATTTTCGTTATCATCCCAAAGAAGTGACTAACGGTGCCATGGATGATTACGGTTACGATCATTTTGGTTGGTATGGTTTTACGGTGGAGTTATGGGATGCACCCACCCAAGCAGCAGTGAAAAAAGATGATTATATTCAATGGTTTCGCTGGCATCCTTTTGAAGATGAATTGAAGTTACAGCGTTGGAATGATGAGAATTTAGCGGGAAAGGGTTTTATTAATTGGCAAAGTTTTCATCATCCCCAATTGGGAGAGGTGGAAATTGGCGGTTGGGACTTTAAAAATGTCTGGCAAAATGCCCCAGAAAAGTATTTACCGGATTTATGTGAGAAACAATGTCAGTTTACTATTGCCCATGCTTTAATGTCACCTCTTTTAGCTATCTCTCGTCTTGATCTTAAGTCGGAGGGAAATGGTATTTATCATCTGGTTTTACAGTTGGAAAATCAGGGATTCTTACCCACTTATACCAGTAAAAAGGCACTGGAAAGAAAGATTGTTCGTCCCATTCAAGTCAAGTTAAATTTAGCCGATGAGGTGAGTTTAATAGTGGGAAAATTAGAGCAGGAAATCGGTCACTTAGAAGGGCGCTCAAATAAAGTATATAGTAGTCTTGCTCACGGTTTAGATTATCGCCGTACGGTGGAATGGGTGATTAAGGGAGTTTCTGGTCAAGAAATCGAGATTATCGCTATAGCTGAAAGAGCAGGAACAGTCAGACAAAAAGTGATTTTATAGAGCTATTTTGTTCGATAAAATTGTTAAATAAGTCTCGGAGGATTCCGTGGGTAAAACTCGCAATTTTTGGTTGCGAAGATCCTGTTCTAATCCCAAAGCTTCTAAAGGAATTATTCCTAATAAATTGTTTTGACCTCCAGGTAATTCCAAACATTCAAAAGTTCCTTCCCGTCCCGCGATAATCAAGGTGGCATCGCGAAAAATTCTCGCTTTTCCTATGCCTTTAGCCGTAGCCACATCTACTTCTTTTAAAAGCTGTAAACCCAAGCGGGAGACTACTTCCGGCACTAGACAAAGAGTAGTTGCCCCCGTATCCACCAAGACATTTTCTAGGGTAAGAGAGCGAATTTGATCGGGAGAAATCACCGCCGCCGCCGCTAAAATTTGATCCGCGCGATTGATAACTGTAATGGTGGTGTAGATTTTGCCCATATCTTCTGCAATAATTACTGGCTCAACCATAAGATTACCCTCAATTCTACCTTCAATTATACCGGAATAATTGCCAACAACACTGTCTAGTAATTTTAATTATTAATCCGGCCATCGGGCATAATTGCACCGCGGAAGTTAACTCCCATCAGATTAGCACTCATTAACTCGGCACCAGTTAGATTAGCATTACTTAAATCGGCACCGGTGAGATTTGATCTAGCAAAGAAAGCATCGACTAAATCCGCTTCGCTGAAATTAACTCTTGAAAGATTAGCCCTTCTTAAGTCAGCATGATTCATTCTTGCTGCTTGAAAATTAGCTTGACTAAGATTAGCTTGATCGAGTTTTATTTGAGTCATAATTGCACTATGGAAATTTGCCTGCATTGCTTCCGTATCGGTCATTTTTGACCGCACTAAATTGGCTCCCGCTAGATTTGCCCCCACTAAACGCGCCCCGATTAAATTAGCCTCAGTAAGTAAAGCATCTTGGAGATTAGCATTAGTTAAATCCGCTTTTCTGAGGTCAACATTGCACAAATTAGCCTCCTTTAAATTGGCTCCTACTAGATTTGCTCGCACCAGATCAACCCCTTTCATATTAGCCCCTTGCAGGTCGGCGCGGGAGAAATTAGCTCCTTGTAAATTAGTCTTATGATTTTTCTTTTCCTGACGCATATTTGTTCCCCGCAAACAAGCACCAGTGAGGTTAGCACCACTTAAATTAGCCCCCCGTAAATCCGCCCCGATTAAGTTAGCATCAAGTAACGTCGCTAGGGTTATATCGGTATCACGAAGATTAGCCCCTTGTAGCATCGCTCCGTGTAAATTGGCACTGCGTAAATCTGCCCCATTTAAGTCAGCTTGGTTGAGACTAGCACCGCTTAAATTAGCTGTCACAAGATTAGCTTGAGCGAGATTAGCCCGGTTAAGATAGGTAAAGAGAAGATTGGCTCCGTGCAGATCTGCTTCATTTAAAACAATGCCAATTAAGTCAGCACCAACTAAATTAACTCCGGGTAATTTTAAGCCACTAAATTGAGTTTCTCCCGCGGCATAACGTGCAATTAATTCGTTGGGTTTCATAGGTAGAATATCCAGATAAATTTTGGTAAAAAATTAAAGAATTTTTTGTAAAGTTTGCACCAGAATACTGGCGGTTTGAACGTTAGCATCCGTATCCATTTGGGTTTGAGCAATATTGTATAGTTGAACTTCGATATCCTGGAGGGATTTCCCACTTTGGATGAGTTGTTTTAGTAAATCTTCTAGGGTATAACTTCGCAGAGTTGACCAATCTTGACCGCTCCGATCCCAAGGATGAAATAGGAGCGAGAAAATCAATATTTTGGCTCGTAAAGGATTAGCATACTGGAAAATTTCTAAACGAATTTCAAAGGGGTCGTAGGCGGGAATTTGTGGGAAATTACTGGGGTTGTTATTTGAGGAAGCCGGCTCGGCAAAGGGCAATTCCATGACTAATTGCCGTTCATTTAGATTGATGATCGAAGAGGAAAAATCCACAGGTTCACTTCTAGAGGCGGAGAAAGCTCTGGTTTTAGCCGCAGAATCAGAATCATTCTTTAGATCAACTATTTGAGTGTTCAAGATTTGACTTTTTGACTCATTATCCTCTTCTTCGTCATCGTTATCAGTATCGTAGAGAGGCTCTAGCTGGGCAAGAATAATATCGGCTAGGGCTAGGTAGAGAGCTTTTTTATTAATATTTTCGGCAATTTGCTTGAGAGTTTGTCGCAAGCTTAGGAAATTGGGATTGTTTCGCTGAAGTTCTAAAACAATATTTTTTAAGCCATAATTATTAATCACCGCTTGATCGTTTTCCCAAGGATTTTTACAAGCGGCAAACATTAATTTTTGAATTCTCGCTGTCTCTCGATGATTTTCTATTCCACTAACCACCTGTCTTAATAAATTATCTTCCTCGTTGTTGACATCATTATTAACGGTGGTGAAGCTAGGGTTAACTTCTGGCTCTACCAGTAATAATTGATTGTCGTAGGCGGCAGCCATATTACTATATAATTGACTGATTTGCTCGATAATAACCGTGGCTACTCCCAGATAAACTTTAGGACGATTGAGGGTTTTAACTAATTTATAAACAGAAAAAGTTAATTGTTCTTTATTAGTTTTGAGTTGCACTAACTCCTTCACCAAGTCTTCCATAGCCACACTGTTCAAAATATTAGGCTCATTTTCCCAATATTTTTTACAGATACAAAAGATTAATTTTTTGATCCGTAATTTTTCTTCGTGGCTGTCGAGATAGCGAACTACATCATTAAAAACGTCGATGGATAATTGCATAGGAACCTCTGATCCGAGAAAGGAGCCAGCCGCGCACGCCTCTACTATAGCGGTATGCTATTGGTCTCTCGCAAGTCAGCTTGCCAGAATATATAAGTTATTCCTCGCTTTTAGTGCGTGAAAATATCCTAACCTAAAAGCGTGGCACTATTGAGTTGGGGTTGCCGGATCTGGTCCCTAAAATTAGCAAACGATTATTTTTTCGCCTTTCTCGTTTTTAGTACAAATGTTCGAGCAAAATCGGAGTAAAGTCTTTAAGTTTAGACGACCGATGCCCGATAGGGTTAGAGTAATCAGGGAGAAACTGATTTATCGAGAGGCCATATCATCCCATGCTAGAACTCTACCAATTTGAATTATCCGCCTATTGTGAGAAAGTCCGTCTCATCCTCGACTATAAAGGACTTGCCTATAAAAAAAAGGACGTGGTGCCAGGGGTGGGACAATTGGAATTATTCCGTCTTTCCGGACAGCGACAGGTTCCCGTCCTCAAGGATGGCGATACTTATATTGCTGACTCGACGGAGATTGCTTTTTATCTCGATCGCAAGTATCCTGAAAAACCAATTATCCCCACAGATCCCCTACAACGGGGTCAATGTTTATTAATCGAAGAATGGGCCGATGAATCCCTGGGATTAAAAGGAAGAACCGCTTTTCTCGGCGCTTTTGCCCAAAATCAAAACTTTCGTACCGCTTTTTTACCCCGGGAAACTCCCGATTTTATGCGCTTGTTGCTGGGTTCTGTGCCGGGGGAATTAATTGATATTTTGGGGGCGGGTGTAGGTCTGGGAAAAGATGCTATCAATACAGCGAAAAAGGGGCTACAACAGGATTTAGAAGCTTTGAACCTCATTTTAACCAATCGTCCCTATTTAGTCGGGGATCAGCCCACTTTAGCCGATTTAGCCGTGGCGGGATTAAGTGTGCTGCTTCAGTTTCCCCAGGGTTCCTATCTCAACTTACCCAGGGAATTGCAAGGCAAGGGGATTCCGGGGTTAGCCGATAATAGCGCCTACGAGGGCTTTTTTGCTTGGCGCGACCGTCTTTATAGTCAATACCGTCAAACTATCACCCCGGGAAGTTCCACCCCTCCTATCGATTCCCCCAACTCCATCCAGATTGAATAGCAGCGCTTGACTAGGGTGGTGGGGTGTGGGGTGTGGGGTGTGGGGTGTAGGGTGTGGGGTGTGGGGTGTGGGGTGTGGGGTGTGGGGTGTGGGGTGTGGGGAGAATAAATAAAAATAATCTACTGATTACTGATTACTGATCACTGATCACTGATTACTGTTAAGATTCCCGTAAAACGTAGCCCACACCACGCACGGTATGAATGAGGCGTTTTTGACCACCAGCCTCCATCTTCAGGCGTAAATAGCGAATATACACCTCAATAACGTTTGATTCTCCTTGAAATTCGTCTCCCCAGACATTTTCGAGAATTTTCTCCCTCGATAATACTTCTTTGGGGTGAATCATGAGGTAGCGCAGCAGTTCAAATTCCTTCATCGTCAACTCAATATTTTTGTTTTTATAGGAGAGACGACGACTGGCTAAATCTAATACTAAGTCACCAAAACGCAATTGTTCGGGGATAATTTCCAGAGGTTGCAGGTAAAAACGGATTAATTTGAGAAAAGATGGCGAATTATAGGGTTTGAGAAAATAATCGTCGGCTCCCGCTTCCAAACAGGCCAGACGTTCTTCTAGGGTTTCTTGAGATACTAACAAAATAATATAAACGCGACTTCCCTGGGAACGTAAACGACGACAAAAATTCACACCAGCCTCCGCTGCGAGGAAGCGATCGAGTATAATCATCGCTGGCTGCCAACTTTCCACTTCTGGGAAAACGCTATCAATGCTAGGCACGATCAGGGGACGATAACCTGCTTCTTTCAAGTCCGCACTAGCTAGTTTAGCGATATTCTCCTCAATTCCCACCAAGAGAATCGAAGAACTCGGAACGGATGTAATCATCGAAAATTTTGGGTCTGAAACCCCGTCGTTCTAGGTTGGCTTTACCGTTAAATATTAGCACATTTACGGAATATATGCCAGAATGTGAGACATGGAAAAAGCCTACTCGTTTCGATTTTACCCCACACCCGAACAAGAGTCGCTATTGCGGCGCACTTTGGGCTGTGTAAGATTGGTTTACAATAAGGCACTCCATCTCAGAACACAAGCATGGTACGGAAAGCAAGAAAGAGTAGGATACGCTCAAACGTCTTCGGTGCTAACCGAGTGGAAAAAACAAGAAGAATTAGACTTTCTCAATGAAGTAAGCTGTGTACCTTTACAACAAGGGTTAAGACACCTACAAACAGCTTTTACCAATTTCTTTGCTGTTCGTACTAAGTATCCTAACTTTAA
>NZ_JADBRW010000365.1:0-3845 GCF_020247025.1 Microcystis sp. M109S1 | reverse complement strand
GAGAAACTTTCTGGCAACCGCAGTTAATCGCCCCCTGTTTAAGCTATTTAGGGCTTGCTGAATAATGGTAAAACCCTTTTAAAATACGGCTTTTGACCTGTTAAAATCCGATGTTCATGCTGCGAAAATCGGATTGGGACCATCAAAAACCTGGCATTATCCTTATTGTAGTACATAAGTTAGTACAAAAAAGAGAGGGCAACAAAGCCTGAAACTCCCGACGACCGGCTACTGACGACCGGCTACTGACTCCTAACCCCACCAACAAACTTTTTCAGCAAACCCTAGTTCTTTTTTTGACCTGAAACTACCCCGAAGTTTCCTGACACGGCAGCCCAACCATCTCCCCTTAACCGTTGCTGCTCCCCAGATTATCCCCTAGCTTTTGTATAAATTTATACCCGACAAAAATAGTCGGGTATATTTGACACCAAGATTTTGGGGGTGATAGGATGCTTGTAGATTCAGTTGACGGCAAGACAGGAAAATCATGACCCTAGCGACAAACATCGAAACCTCAAAATTCATCCCCACCTTTACCCGCTTGGTTTCTAAGGAAGGAGGGACTTCCTACCCCCTGAAAGCGCTGAATATCTGCGAAGAAACCTTTGCACCTCTGGAAGTGGATTACGATTACGACCTCATCCGTCGCACCGTCACCAGAGAAAGCATTCAAGCAGGTCCCAATTCCATCTGGCGCTATCGTTCCTTTTTGCCGGTGGAAAGTGAAAATCCTATCGATGTGGGTACGGGTATGACTCCCCTAGTTAAATCCCACCGTTTAGCCCGGCGCTTGGGTCTAAAAAATCTCTACATTAAAAATGATGCCGTCAATATGCCCACTCTCAGCTTCAAAGATAGAGTGGTATCCGTCGCCCTTACCAGGGCCAAAGAATTAGGTTTTACCACCGTTTCCTGTGCTAGTACGGGAAATCTCGCCAATTCCACCGCCGCTATTGCCGCTCACGCTGGTTTAGACTGTTGTGTTTTCATTCCCTCCGATTTAGAAGCGGGTAAAATTCTCGGAACCCTAATCTATAATCCCACGGTAATGGCAGTTAAAGGCAATTACGATCAAGTTAACCGTCTCTGTTCAGAAGTGGGCAATACCTACGGTTGGGGTTTTGTCAACATCAATCTGCGTCCCTACTATTCCGAAGGTTCCAAAACTTTAGGCTTTGAAGTGGCCGAACAATTAGGCTGGAAACTCCCCGATCATATTGTCGCACCTTTAGCCAGTGGTTCCCTCTTTACCAAGATTTATAAAGGCTTCCAAGAATTCATTAAAGTCGGTTTGGTGGCAGATAAAGCAGTGCGTTTTAGTGGCGCTCAAGCGGAGGGTTGTTCCCCCATTGCCCAAGCTTTCAAGGAAGGACGGGATTTTGTCGCCCCAGTTAAACCCAATACTATCGCCAAATCGATCGCTATTGGTAATCCCGCCGATGGTGTTTATGCCCTGGATATTGCCCGTAAAACCGGCGGCAATATTGAATCCGTTACCGATGCCGAAATTATCGAAGGTATTAAACTTTTGGCAGAAACGGAAGGCATTTTCACGGAAACCGCGGGCGGTACGACTATCGCTGTCTTGAAAAAATTAGTAGAAGCGGGTAAAATCGACCCCGAAGAAACCACGGTCGTTTATATTACCGGTAATGGTCTAAAAACCCAAGAAGCGGTGCAGGGTTATATCGGTGAACCCCTATTAATTGAACCGAAACTAGAAAGCTTTGAACGGGCCCTGGAACGTTCCCGCACCCTGGAACGCCTCGAATGGCAACAGGTTCTCGTCTAGAATTGGTAACGGGAGATTGATAATTATCTCCCCCGTTAGATGATAGCTACCGTCCTTTCCACTTTTTCCTTGATATCTATGGCCGTAAAAGTTCTCATTCCCACTCCCCTGCAAAAATTTACAGAAAATAACGCTACCATCGAGTGTAGTGCTAGTAGTGTCGGTGATTTAATTGAATCCTTAGAAGCAAGTTTCCCCGGTATTAAAGCCCGCTTATGCCTTGAAGATGGTACACCCCGGCGCTTTTTAAATTTCTACGTCAACAGTGAAGATATTCGCTTCCTCGATGGGACAAAAACCCCCTTAGAAGATGGCGATGAAGTCAGTATCGTTCCTGCGGTAGCTGGAGGTTAACCTCCCTATAAGTTTGTTTTCCGTCAATTGTAATTAAACCCCTAGAAAGTGATGTTTTCTGGGGGCTTTTATTCAGGTAAGTTCTAAGCTGCCCGCGCATTTTGCCTTTTGTCTCTCCTGATATGTTACCTATACTCAACGGATTTAGTAAGTAGCGTAACCCATGCGGGCGTTGGGTTTCATGCTTCAACCCAACCTACGTTCTACACTAGCAATATTTAGTTTATTTTTCGGTATCTTTTGAGACTTTTTTATCGGATATTTTCCAAGTCCGTCCTTGACAGTAAACTTGGCCATCTTTAATCTGAACGCCAAAAACCTGACGGGCTAATTGTAAAATTTCTTTACGTTCTTCATCGGTTAAATAATCATTTCCTTTTCTTCCGCTAGGGCAGATTTTTTGGTCGCCTCCTGCTTCTAGATAACGCTGTCTTCCTTTGGCTGCAATTTCGCCAATTCTTTCGTATTTTTGCTGTTGAAGTTCTGTCGGTTTTTTCATGGTTAAAGCATCCATTCTAGGGGAACAATTTCGCCATTAGGCAATAAGTATGATCTGGGCAATGTTAGACTGGAAGTAATGATTAGCCAAGCTCCATTATCTTCATCATAGACTCTAAAGAGCAGGAGTCCCAAAGTTTCAAGAGCATTTAAGACAAGATACTGTTCTTCTGTAGGTTCCACTTTTTTAAATAATTATTGTGATGATTTTAGATTATCTGGTATAGAAATTACCCCTTTAGCAATTCTTCCCTCCGTTCTTAATGTCTTGGCAGGAATTTCTAGGTTATCGGTGGACTCTATGTAAATTAGAGTGTTTTTCTCAATTTGGATTGGAGTTAGTCGAGTCATAAAATATTAAAAATTAACTTTTTTCTTAACTATTTCCTCTAGTCAATTGCCATAGAAGTTCTCATCTAAGATTTGCTCTGGCAAGAAAGGACAAATTTGAGGATAATCATTTTCTGGGGGAATCCGAACACCAAATTGAGCGAGTTTCCCTTCCTTAATTGCCACTTGACGAGCATCTGGATAAGCTTCCTCGATAGCAGTTTCTAGATAGGATTTAAGGGAAGGAGTATCGCGTAAGTTTTTCTGAATGCGCTGACGATGCTCAATAATAGAACAATACCAGCTATCCTTCATTGATGGCGGTGCGTCGTGCTGTACTTTTAATTTGAGCAAGTGAGCCAAAAGAATCATCAAATTACTTTCTAAACTTCTTTTTTCCGATTTTCCCAACTCGGTTAACTCCTCAATTAAGTTATCAGTATCCAGCGCAGCAAATTCCCGCTTCTGTAAGTGATTAATTGTTGTTGCGAGCCACAATTGAAAATCTTGTTCGTAGAGAGTCTTGGACATAGCGATAAGTTGTTCGTTCGAGTCAATAACTAGATTGGTAACTAAGCGAATACAATTCTCAAGGCGTTGCTAATTTCTAGCTTCCCTTGTAGTTTACCAAAAAATCACCTAAAATGGAAACTATCTGTATCCCTTGCTGACTGCCTATGGCTCCCTACATCATTTTCTACCATCTTTGAGCAAACCGGCGAAAGATAAGGAATTAAAACTATGCCTTTAAGTTGGAATGAAATTAAAAATCGCGCAATCGCTTTTCAAAAAGAGTGGCAAGGAGAGACTTCAGAAAAGGCAGAATCTCAATCTTTTTGGAATGATTTTTTTAATGTCTTTGGCATTT
>NZ_JADBRW010000364.1:0-2631 GCF_020247025.1 Microcystis sp. M109S1 | reverse complement strand
TGCGAAACTGGCTTAATTGATTTAAACTCTATCAGCGATGAATATATCGGTTTACCCAGTGGTTTTCTGTTTGCAGGAAGTCCCAGCGTTGTCAGTAGTTTATGGACAGTTAATGATTTATCTACCTCATTTTTGATGATTAAATTTTATGAGATTTTATTTGATGAGAATCAGCAAGTTTCTGTACCAGTTGCTTTGAAACAAGCTCAATATTGGTTGCAGGATTTAACCATTGACAAGTTAGACGAATTTCTACAACAATATCAGCCGCAAATAGACAAACATCTTGTCCAACTGCGACCAGGACAGCGCAAAATATATCAAAAATCATTGGAAAGAATTAGAGAACGCCAACCCTATCCCTTTGCCAATCCCTACTACTGGGCCGGTTTTACAGCTACAGGGATTTAGTCAGCACAATCAGCACAAACTCTTTTCATCCCCAATTTAAAGGCGCAAATACCGATCGCTGTTGCCACACCGGGAGGAATACCAGCACCCATAGAAATCGGTTCTATAGCAGGTGCAATCATACCCGATTCTAAGGCTTCTCTAACTTCCTCTTGACAGATAAATTGGCGGCATTTTTCGAACAAATCGCCGATCGATCTATCGGGTTCTGTACCAGCTTCTATCAGCAGTAACGGTACAGCATCCTCAAGATAACCTTCGCAATCCTCAATTGCATCCAAAGCAGCAATCGCCCTTGGATTATCCGCTAATTCAGTCCGAAACTGAGCAATTTCTTCAGCAGTAACTTGTATTGAGTCAGTCGTCATATTGGGAGCATTCCTTAATTGAAAAAACGTCTATTGCCCGGATTCGGTTGGGGATAACACCTCGCGCACCATGGAGGGAGTAACTCGATCGCTAATGGTGACTTGGCCGATCGCCGTTGGTAAAATAAATCTAACCTTGCCATCTTTCACCTTTTTATCGGCAGTAAGCATCTCGATCATCTGGTCGGGGTTTAAGGGCGGAATTTGTGTTTCTAAGCCAGCTTTGGCAATTAACGCCGTTTGTCGTTGATTTTCCGCTTCCGTCCACATTCCCAGTTTAACAGCGATCGCTCCTGCTGCCACCATCCCCATCGCCACCGCTTCCCCGTGGTTAACGCTAGTATATCCCGTTAAACTTTCAATGCCGTGGGCGATCGTGTGACCATAGTTTAAGATCGCCCGCAAACCCGCTTCTTTTTCGTCCTTACTTACCACATCTGCTTTAGCTTGGCAAGACTTTGTAATAATTGTTTGCAATAGCTCGCCATCGATCTGAGAAAAACTAGCTAAATTGTCCGAGTCTTCTAACTGTTTAAATAACTCGGCATCCCAAATTACACCATATTTAATCACTTCTGCCATTCCTGCCCGAAATTCTCGTACCGGTAGGCTTTTAAGCACTTCAGGATCGATCAGAACTAATTTCGGTTGATAAAACGCCCCGATCAGATTTTTGCCCTGGGGATGATTGACACCAGTTTTACCCCCGATGGAAGCATCCACCATCGCTAAGAGGGTGGTGGGAACTTGGACAAAATTAACACCCCGTAACCATGTGGCTGCCGCAAATCCCGTCATATCCCCGATCACACCACCACCGAGGGCAACCATAGTCGAGGAACGTTCCAACCGGTGAGCGAGGGCGCTATCATAAACTTGGGCGATCGCATCGAGGGTTTTATAATTTTCGCCGGCGGGGATCAGATGAGTAGAAACGGTAAATCCCCCTTTTTCTAGGGAATTAACCGCTATTTGCCCGTAGTACTCAAAAATTTCGGGATTAGAAACCAATAAAACCTTTTTACCTAAGCTTAACCGGCTCATTTCAGCACCGAGATTGGCTAAACTGCCCTTCTCGATCAGAATATTATAGGAGCGATCGGGTAAATTAACGGGAATACAAATAGCCATAGGGTGTGGGGTGATGTTTCAGTGATCAGTAAACAGTGATCAGTAAACAGTAAAAAAGCAGCTCCGAGCTTGTCCCTTAATACTATTCACTGAAAACTCGCACCTGATGACTGATAACTGATGACTGATAACTGATAACTGAGTCGGTTATTGGCGCAGCTTAGTCAACTCTAACAGCAGACGAGAGGATAAAAAACAGATAAAGCTCTCTCCCAGAAAGAGACTTAAGCGCCCACTGTCGGCGATCAAGTCTGTGGATAATTGTAGGGGAACTAGGCCGCGGACTAGGGCAAAAGCTGCCACTGTACCATCTTTGAGATGGGGATTATCATCGTTACGGACGACATAACGATAGGTGACACCAAAGAGAAATCCGCTAATTATCGCCCCTGATATCTTGACAAAAGTGCCAATTACTGTGATCGATTCCCCTAAAAATACTCGATCGACAATTAAAAATAGCAGATAGGGAACCAGGAAAGCCAGCGCCGAGATACTCCCCACCTGTATGGATTCGATTCTTTCCTTGAGCGTAATTTGCACGATCGCCTCTCTAAAACGGAGTCACTGATGAAGTATTATCGAAAATTTGGGTTGAAAACCTCGCCCTTTAGGGCGACTTTATGTTAGCATTAAATTGAGTCGTTGACTTTGGGAACGCAGGAAACAAGCGACACTCCGTAATCCCTAAATCTCTAACCATCACTGGTACAAAAGCTTT
>NZ_JADBRW010000363.1:0-3260 GCF_020247025.1 Microcystis sp. M109S1 | reverse complement strand
TTGACAGGGGAATAGAGGTGAAGGGGGTATTTTGTTCGGTGCTAGACTGATATTTGAGTAAGCCAGACAGGAGCCAGAAAAAGATATTTATCAGAAAAGTCATGATCAAGCTAGAGGTTTAAAGACTGATCGGGTTCCAATCATTTTTATTAATAAATATTTTACACAATTCATACCAGGTAAGCAAGAGGGCTACGCCACTACTACCGAATCATTACCGGGGAGGGGAAGTCGAGCATTTGTGAGGAAAAAAAACCTGCCCCTAATGCCGATGATAACGAGAAAAGGGACAGATTGGCTCAATTGAATGAGATTATTTTGAAGGGCCAGACGGCATCAGGAATTACATCATACCCATGCCGCCCATGCCGCCCATGCCGCCCATGCCACCCATGCCGCCCATGCCGCCCATATCGGGGGCTGCGGCTTCTTTAACGGGTTTTTCGACCACGAGGGCTTCCGTAGTTAAGACCATACCGGCGATGGAAGCGGCGTTTTGAACAGCTGACCGCACCACTTTAGCTGGATCGATAATTCCGGCGGCGATTAAATCTTCGTACTTGCCGGTGAGGACATTGTAACCGATGCTAAAAGCGGTATCGCGCACACCTTCCACGATCACATCGCCTTCCACACCGGCGTTGTTGGCTAACTGACGCAGGGGGGCTTCTAGGGCTTTGGCGACGATATCGGCGGCGACTTTTTCCTCATCGTTAGTGAGAGAAGCTTTGAAAGCCTTCACCTTAGAAGCCAGATGAATCAAGGTTGTACCACCGCCCGGGACGATACCTTCTGCCACGGCGGCTTTGGTGGCATTGAGGGCATCTTCGATGCGGAGTTTGCGATCCTTGAGTTCGGTTTCTGTGGCTGCCCCGACTTTAATGACGGCCACACCGCCGGCTAATTTAGCGATGCGTTCCTGTAATTTTTCCTTATCGAATTCAGAATCGGTTTCTTCTAGCTGTTTTTTCAGTTGGGCGAGACGTTTCTGCACATCGGCTTTATTGCGGCTGTCCCCGGAGGCGACAATAATTGTATTGTCTTTTTCTAGGGTGATTTTTGCCGCTTGCCCTAGCAGATCGAGGCTAACCGTGTCAAGACTTAAGCCCACTTCTTCGGAAATCAGACGACCGCCGGTGAGGATGGCGATATCTTGTAAAACCGCCTTGCGACGTTCCCCGAAACTGGGGGCTTTGATAGCGACGACATTTAAGACCCCCCGGGCCTTGTTGACCACGAGAGTGGCTAAGGCTTCGCCGTCCACATCTTCGGCGATAATTAATAGGGGACGACCTTGACGGGCAACGGCTTCGAGGACGGGGACTAATTCTGCGATCGCACTGATTTTTTTATCGGTAATCAGGATCAGGGGGTTGTCGTACTCGACGATCTGTCTTTCTTGATCGGTGATGAAATAGGGAGAGATATAACCGCGATCGATCTGCATCCCTTCCACCACTTCTAATTCCGTGGTTAGGGATTTCGATTCTTCCACGGTGATTACGCCATCGGTGGTGACTTTTTCCATGGCGGCGGCGATCATTTTTCCCACTTCTTCGTCGTTGCCGGAAGAAACGGTGGCCACTTGAGCGATCGCATCTCCAGCGACCGGTTTAGCGACGGCGGCGATTTCCTCGACCAGATAGGCGATAGTTTTGTCTAGTCCGCGTCTTAAGGCGACGGGATTGGCCCCGGCGGTAACGTTTTTGAGACCTTCTTTAATTAAAGCTTGGGCGATGATGGTGGCGGTAGTGGTGCCATCTCCCGCTAAATCTTTGGTTTTTGAGGCTACTTCTTGAATTAATCTCGCCCCGGTGTTTTCGAGGGGATCGGACAATTCGATTTCTTTGGCGACGGTGATGCCGTCATTAACGATCTGGGGGGCGCCGTATTTCTTTTCTAACAAGACATTGCGTCCTTTCGGACCGAGGGTGATTTTTACCGCATCGGCCAAGGCGTTGACACCTTTTTCTAGGGCGCGACGGGATTCATCTTTGAAGGCAATGATTTTGGACATAGTATCGCTGTTGTGATAGGACTCCTTATAGTTAATTTAGCACTCTTAGGGCTTGAGTGCTAATCTAGGCGATCGACTCCCCTCTAATCCCTGAACCGACAAGCGCGATCGTTTTGGTTGCCCTAGCTGGAGAGATGAGTTAGTCCCGATCTATTTTTGGCCTTAAAAATGCGATCTGGGAAAGTGAGCGATGTTAACTTGCATAATTTAAGATGAAGATTCCGACAGCCTAATCAGATCGATGATAACCAAGCTAACCCTGAGAAATTTCAAGAGTATCAAGGAACAAACCTACGAGTTTGCTCTCTTCGATCTCTTGGTTGGACGGAATAACAGTGGTAAAAGCACCATCTTACAGGCTTTAGCGATCTGGCAGTTCTGTATTGAGGAGTTCCGGCGGGCAAAACGGGGGGGAAAGACCGGCAAACAAGTTGTCCTTCCCAACTTTACAGCCCTTCCCGTTCCAGAATTTAATCTTTTGTGGCGAGAGAAGACCGAGCGCCACTATCCAACAAAAGCAGATGGTTCCAAAAAGCAAGAGTTTATTCTCATTGAAATTGATGTTACTTGGATAGCGGAATCTTCCGGACCAAAACCATGCTCTTTGGGGGTTAAACTACGATATAGTTCTCCTCAAACTATCTACGCAATTCCTTCGGAAGGATGGGAACATTTCCGTGAATTAGAAGGAGAGTCAAATCACTCCCCTTCTCTGTTACCTATTATTGCTTACGTTCCGCCTTTTTCGGGATTAGAACCCAATGAAGAATGGCGTGATGACGGACCGCTGCGAAAACAAGTGGGAAAAGCGCAGCCCGGAAGTATATTAAGAAATTTACTGCTGCGAGTTTGGCAAGAAAATCGAGAGGATTGGAGTGAAATTCAAAAGGTTGTCAAAAACTGGTTTAGCGTTGATTTAAAAGACCCTCAATACGAACGAGGAGTGGACACCCAAATAATCTGCGAATTTGACATCCTCACCGCCGTAAACGGACGGTGATTCCTCACCACGCCACCTTTTTAAGATGGTCGCGTCAATGGGGTTGACGCTTCACAGGATGCTGCTTCTTTAACAGAAGTCTTACGCTTTCCTCTACGTCCATTTAAAGTCTCCGAATGTCCTCCGGCGACCTTGATATTTACCGCAGCGTTTACATCTCGATCATGAAAAGTGCCACAGAAAAGACATTCCCACTCACGGATATTTAACGCCTTTTTCCCGCCGATATTCCCGCAACAGGAA
>NZ_JADBRW010000362.1:0-4527 GCF_020247025.1 Microcystis sp. M109S1 | reverse complement strand
TTCATTCACCGTTGTTTATCGGCTACTGCGCTATGTTTGACGAGGTTTTCGCTACCCTCCCTTTTTGTCTCTTATGCAGACTTTCGAGTTCCAGGGTTCAACTCAATCGAGCCATTCACCACCGCCCACTCAGGGGATTCAAACCAATTTTATTTTAACATAAAGCCGTCCTAAAAGGACGGGGCTTTAACCCAAAATTTTGGTAAAACTTTGGCATAGACAAAATCAGCCAACTCTACCCTCCCCCCCACTTTTCTATATCGATTTAGTCTGATTGACGATTCGATCGTAAAATAGCAACAGATCAAGAGAGTACAGGTCAAATATGCCGAAATTTGTTATCTGGGGTAGTTATTGTGAAAACGTGCTGGAAAAACGCGCACCCTATCGTCAAGCGCATCTAGAGGGATTAAATCAACAGAAAGAACGGGGAATTCTCATTACCATCGGGCCAACGGCAGATTTAAGCCAAGTTTTCGGAATTTATCAGGCAGCCAGCGAGTCAGAAGTGCGGGAATTAATCGAAGCAGATCCCTACTGGCAAAATGGTATCTGGACAGAGTACCAAGTCAAAGAATGGATTCAAGCCATCTAAGGTAGCTATCAGCTATATTTTTCTATAAGGGTGTTGTCTTAAAGCTGACAGCTTTCCTACTTTTTGTTTATCGCCATGGTTTACATCAAAAAGGTCGAACTCTCACACTTCAAATCCTTCGGGGGAACAACTCCTATACCCTTTTTACCGGGGTTTACGGTGGTTTCTGGTCCAAATGGTTCAGGAAAGTCGAATATCCTCGACGCATTGCTATTTTGCTTGGGATTAGCTACTTCCAAGGGAATGCGGGCCGAAAGATTACCGGATTTAGTCAATCACAGCTATAACAGTCAACGTCATAGCACCGAAGCGAGTGTTTCGGTGACTTTTGATATTGCCGATATGACCGGCGCAACCGATAGGGATTGGACGGTTTCCCGACGCTTAAAAGTGGCTAAGGGTGGCAGCTATACTTCTACCTACTATATCAATGGGGAAACCTGTACGGTTAGCGAACTTCACGACCAGTTAAACCGTTTACGCATCTATCCCGAAGGGTACAACGTGGTGTTACAGGGGGACGTAACCCGAATTATCAGCATGAATGCCAAGGAAAGACGGGAAATTATCGACGAATTGGCAGGAGTAGCTGAATTTGACCGCAAAATTGAGAAAACTAAGGAGAATATCGATTCGGTTAAAGAAAGAGAAGAACGCTGCCAAATTATTGCCACAGAATTGCAAAAATCTCTGGAAAAATTAGCACTAGATCGCATTAAAGCCGAAAAATACCAAAAACTCAAGGCCCAAGTCCAAGAAAAACAACAATGGGAAATTGTCCTCCATTGGCAAAATCTCCAGCAGCGCTGCCAGCAAGTAAAAGAACAAATTCAAGCTGGGGAAAAGGAAAAACAGGTTTTAACCGAGACTATCGCCAATTTATCCGAACAAATCGCCCAAAATAGTCAAGAATTAGAGAAACTCAATCAACAGGTTAAAGCTTTTGGGGAAGATGAACACCTGTCCCTGACTTCCCGATTAGCGAGTCAACAGGCCAAACGACAACAACAGCAACAACGACAAAAAGAGTTAGAAAACCTCGAAAAAGAATCTCAGACACAGAAAACCAGACTTTTAGAGGAAATTAATCGCTACAATCTCGAATTAAATCAGATTACTGCTGAAAAAAGCCGTTTAGAAACTGCAATTTTACCCAATCTCCTACTGACAACCCAAACCGCAAGGGAAACTTTAGAAACCCATCGTCTGCAAGCAAGTAGTCTCGCAGAAGCGTCAGAAGCTTGGGTAAAAGAACAAAGTGACCTTTCCCGCAATATTACCCGTCTTCAGGAACAATTAAACCCCTACCGTAGCCAACGGGCCCAATTGACCGAAAGATGCGATCGATTGCAAACTAATATAATAGAAGCTGGTCAACGTCTGCAAGAATTAGAGCAAGTTATTAGCACAAAAACGGAAGAAAGTCAAGAAATATTACAAAAAATTAATAATTCTGAACCCGATATCCAAAATTTAGCCCAAAAACTCACCATTGCCGAACAAAATCGCGTTATCAGTCAGGACACCCAAAAACGTCTGCTAAAGGAACAACGGGACAAACAGAGGGAATTAGATAAACTGGAAGCGACTAAGCAAGCTCAACAGGAGGCCCAGGGAACCTATGCTACTCAAATATTATTACAGTCAGATTTGCCCGGAATATGCGGATTAGTGGCACAATTAGGCGAAGTAGAGGAACGTTATCAAATTGCTCTTGAAATCGCAGCCGGAGGTCGTTTAGGTCATGTAGTCGTCCAAGATGATAGCGTTGCGGCTGCCGGAATTGCCTTGCTAAAACAGCGTCGCATCGGTCGGGCCACTTTTTTACCCCTGAATAAAATTCGTCCTCCCCGTCCCCAAGATATTTCCTCTCTGCGTCATGCGCGGGGTTATCTAGATTTAGCGGTGAATTTAGTTAAGTTTCAATCCCAGTATCGGGAGGTTTTTAACTATATTTTTGGCAGTACGGTGGTTTTCGAGGATATAGACTCTGCACGTTATTATATTAATCAATATCGCATCGTTACTTTGGATGGCGAGTTATTAGAGATGACTGGCGCTATGACTGGAGGCAGCCAACCGACGCGATCGGGGCTGCGTTTTGGTAAAATTTCTCCGAAGGAGTCTAGTGAAGCAGAATCTCTACGGGAAAGATTAGCAGAAATCGATCGCATTCTTACCCGCAACGAAGAAAAAATTACCCAAGTTAATAATCTTATCAGTCAGTTAACCCAACAGTTAACCGAAACCCGTCAGAGTCATCGAGAAAATCAATTATCTCTACAACAATTAAGCAAGGATTTACAACGTTTAACCACAGAAAAAGAGGATTTAACCCGTCAATTATCGGGACAGCAAGAGGAAATTACTATTTCTCGTCAACGGTTAGAGGTATTAACTAGAGAAATTCCTGAGTTAGAGTTATCTTTACAGCAAGAACAGGAGAAATTAACTGCGTTAGAGGCCAATCATACCCATAGCGAATGGCAACAGGTACAGGGAATAATTCGTAGTCAAGAATTAGAGTTACAAACCCAAGAAAATCACCTCGCTACAGTCCGCGAACAGTTAAAAGATTTACAAAATCAACAAATCAGACTAGAGGAAAAAAGTCAAGATTCTGCGGATAGAATTATTGAGATTGACAAGATAATTACCGATGCAGTTAATCAGAGAAATATCGGTAATCTGGAGATAGAAAAACTTGATCGCCATATTTTAGAAATCAATCAAGCTTTACAGCAATTATCGCAACAACTAGGGGAAACCAAGCAAAAAAGAGACCAATTAGAGACAGTTTTGCGACAACAACAAAACCAACAACAACAGGCTATCTGGCAATCGGAAAAGTTAGTCAACAATCAAGAGGAAAGACAAACATTACTAACCACCTTACAAACAGAAATTAGTCAACTAGAAAGCGACTTACCCAATCCCTTGCCCGAAATTCCCGAAAGTGATCGAGATTTCGAGAAAATTCAAAGCGATATTCGGCAGTTACAAAAGAAATTAGAAGCTTTAGAACCGGTGAATATGTTAGCTTTAGAAGAACACCAAAAAACTAAAGAGAGATTAGATGAACTATCAGAAAAACTGCAAACTCTAGAAGGAGAAAGAACCGAACTACTTTTACGGATAGAAAACTTTACCACCCTCAGATTTAATGCTTTTCAGGAAGCATTTACTGCCGTTAACGAAAACTTTAAGACTATATTTGCTACCCTGTCCGATGGTGATGGTTACTTACAACTAGAAGACGAAAATGACCCCTTTAATGGTGGCTTAAATCTGGTGGCACATCCGAAAGGAAAACCCGTACAGCGATTAAGTTCCATGTCTGGGGGTGAGAAATCTTTAACCGCTTTAAGCTTTATTTTTTCCCTACAAAGATATCGTCCTTCTCCCTTTTATGCGTTTGATGAAGTGGATATGTTTTTAGATGGGGCAAATGTAGAGAAATTGGCCAAAATGATTCAAAAACAAGCACAACAAGCGCAATTTATTGTCGTTAGTTTGCGTCGGCCCATGATTGAAGCATCGGAAAGAACCATCGGTGTCACCCAAGCGCGGGGAACCCATACACAGGTACTAGGAATTAAAGTTTAACCTAAGACGCAAGTGGGGTGTGGGGAAGTGGGAAGCTTTTCAGTGCTCAGTAAACAGTAATCAGTGAACTGAAAACTCACATCTGATAACTGATAACTGATAACTGATAACTGATAACTGACTCCTAACCCTAGGAACAGGAAACCCCACTTATAACCTCTCCCAGACAAGCCAGACAAAGTTAAGTTATCGAAAATTTGGGTTAAAACCCCGTCCTTTGAGGACGGCTTTAAGCTACAATGGAAAAAGCGATAACCAAGCTAAAAACTGAACCTTGACAACAGATAGTAAGGGGTTTCGTTCAGAAAAGACTTCAAATTCGGCCT
>NZ_JADBRW010000361.1:0-2814 GCF_020247025.1 Microcystis sp. M109S1 | reverse complement strand
TCTTGTTCTGGTGTGGGGTAAAATCGAAACGAATAGGCTTTTTCCATGTCTCACATTTTAGCATATATTTGGTAAATGCGCTAGTATTTAACGGTAAAGCCGTCGTAGAACGACGGGGTTTCAGACCCAAATTTTCGATGATTAACTCCCAATCCAACTTTAAAAACCCGGTCAAGAATTGCTTCCCCCGCTCGGCACTCACTCACTCTCCTATACCTTTTAAACAGGATTTAGTATGACTTGATTGCGGGCCGATTTGGGGCAAATGCAAAGCTGGATCCTGCGCTGTCCAACCGACGGGAGTATCTAAGCGCACCTCAAAATGAAGATGGGGGGGAATAATATCTGGTTGTCCCGTGGTGCCAACCGTACCGATAACGTCTCCTGCTCGTACCCGTTGGTCAATTCTCACTGTAACCCTGCTTAAATGAGCATAACGGGTCTGCCGGCGACCTAAATGATTAATTACTACCAAATTACCATAGGCCCCTTCCTGACCCACATAAATCACTAGACCATCTTCGGCGGCTAGAACTGGTGTACCAACATCTGCGAGAAGATCAATACCACTATGAAAGAGATTTTTCCGTTCCGTGGGGCTTTTTTGCCAACCGTAGGCTAATCCGACAGTGCTGGCAAAGGGTAAGGGATAAGAACTTAATCCAGTATAATCCGATCGCTTGCCGGCGGCGGACCAATTGGTGCCGGGGATAAAAACTATTGTCGGCTGGCGACCACAACCGTTAAGCTCAAAGAGTATATCGGCACGAATACCATAGGCCGCTTCTAAATCGCGCCAAGTGGAACCCCGGGGTGCTTCGATGCGAATGCCGTTCATCGGGGGAATGAAGATTTCTTTCCCGACGGGGGCCAAACCATTTTTGAGAATAGTCGGATTGAGTTTAATTATTGTTGCGGGGATGAGAGCGTATTTTTCGGCGATTGAGGCGATTGTTTCTCCCGCTTGGATTTTATGGCGTTGTAACCTTGATAAAATCGGCAGGGGACAAACATTATCAGACCCTTGGGCAAAAATTAATTTTTGATTCAAGGTCAAAAAACCTAGACAAAAAAACAAAATTGTGCTAGTGAAACTTAGCCAACTTTTCTCACTTTTGATTCTCCGACCCATGACCATAAAAAAGCGATCTCTATAATTACAAAACCCGGAGAATACTAGGAATACTGTCAATAGCTTCTAAAGACTCTATTGCCGCTAAAGCGTTGCGGAAATTGCCCTCGCGCACATCGTGGGTGACAACGACAATTTCGGCTAAATCACCCCTAATACCAATTTGTACCACGGATTCTAGACTAACCCCATGGTCGCCGAAAGCCATACCTAAATGACCGATTACCCCCGGCACATCGCGACAGAGAAAACGAGCATAAAAACGGGTCGATAAATCCTCCATCGGGGCGATTTGACAATAATGCTGGTGAATACAGCTTAAAAGCGGGTCAAGTTCCTTGGTTTTGCCACTACTTTTTAAAATTCCGACGATATTCATCACATCCGATACTACCGCGCTGGCCGTCGGTCCGCTACCGGCACCGGGTCCATAAAACATCACTTGGCCCAAGGGTTCCCCCTCGACGAGAATAGCGTTATAGACTCCGTTAGCATTAGCGAGGGGATGAGTTTTCGGTACTAGGGTCGGATGAACCCGCAACTCTAGGGTATCGGAATCTTCCTTAACCGTATCTTTTGCGATCGCTAATAATTTAATCACAAATCCCAGTCTATCAGCGTAGGCGATATCGACGGCGCTAACTTGCCGGATACCTTCACAGTAAACATCTTCCCGTTTTACCCGACCTCCAAAACCCAAAGAAGCTAAAATGGCAATTTTATCGGCCGCGTCGAATCCATCCACGTCCGCAGTGGGATCCGCTTCTGCATAGCCTAATTCCTGAGCTTTGGCCAGCACTTCGCTAAAATCTGCCCCTTTTTGGCTCATTTCCGTGAGAATATAGTTAGTTGTGCCGTTGACAATTCCCATGATGCTGCTGATGCGATTAGCGCCGAGGGATTGTTTTAAGGGTTTAATGACGGGAATTCCACCACCCACGGCCGCTTCTAGGAGGACATAAACCCCTTTTTCGTTAGCCTTGGCGTAGATTTCATCACCAAAACGGGCAATAACCGCCTTATTTGCCGTAACAACGTGCTTTCCCGATGCGATTGCTTGGAGAATTAAAGAGCGCGCCGGTTCCAAACCCCCCAATAATTCGACAATAATATCAATTTCGGGGTCAGTAACGATCGATTCTAGGTCAGTGGTCAAAATATGGGGAGAAAGCTCGATTTCTCTCGGTTTATCTAGGGCTCTAACTCCCACTCGTCCAATGGTAATCTCTTTGAGTACGGGATGACGACCAAAAGGATCAAGGAGGATTTTCGCTGTTCCCGTCCCCACAACCCCGAAACCGAGTAAACCAATCTTAAAGGTCACGCTTTTATCTCCTGCTAGTCCGACGCAAAAAATACTAATGGCCAAGCCGTCGCCATTGTCGATTCTATCATTACAAGGTCTTTGACTGTAGGGTTTTCTTTTGCTGGCGTTCAGGGTCTGATGATGATAAATATTCAGTATTTTTGTATTTAAATCAAGCAAATCTCGATCAAGTTTAAACGCTTATCCTGTAATTGTTATTGATTTTATTGACCGACTCTAACTATGGGGGGATAGCCCAAAGATGGTTGCTAGTTGAAAGTCAAGCTAGAAAAGAATCAGACTTGAAAAAATTAGAGAAAAAAATCGAGCAGGAAAAGAAAACAGCCCAAGAAAAAATCCGCCAACTATCCCGAGG
>NZ_JADBRW010000360.1:0-4243 GCF_020247025.1 Microcystis sp. M109S1 | reverse complement strand
TTATTCTAACATATCCTGCACAAAACTGTCAAGGATTTAGTGGTGCTTCGTGTCACTGAGCCTGTCGAAGTGCTGTTCTATATTGGTCGGGTTTCATCCCGTCAGTCAAACTGAGGGTCTTCACCCGACATTTAAGATAAACCGACAAACTTGACTTTAGACGGCTTTTTCTGGCCCGGTAGCCACGGGCAGCTCCGTGGTGCTGTACTCTGTCCAAGAACCCTCATAAATTCGCACCTTGGGATAACCGAGCAGATGTTTGAGGACAATGTACTGTAAAGTCGCTTCCCGTCCCGTACTGCAACTGACAATAATATTATCGGAGGGCTTGATGTTGCGTTGGGCAAGAATCTTGCTGATTTCGTCTAAAGATTTCAATTTATGGGGATTTTTCAGGGATTCATCGGGATTATTTGCTTCCGTAAAAGTCGGCCAGGGTATATTTTTCGCCCCCGGAATATGACCATTTCTCAGCCAGATATCCTGTTTCCCCTGAAAAAGTTCTTCGGGTCTGGGATCGATAAAAACCACATCGGGTTTGCCGATCAATTTCTCTACTTCTGCTAAATTTACCCGAATCGAGGGATTATCACGGACAGTAAAGCTCCCGGGTTGATATTTAGGGAATTCTTTAGTTACCTTTTGTTCGGAACCCTTATAACCCTTAAAACCACCATCTAAGACGGCCACATCTCGGAAACCCGATCGCTCTAGTAAATAGGCGACCATGGTTGCCCCCAAGACATCGCGACCATCGGAATATACTACCACTCGATCGCCATTAGTGATTCCCGCGGCGGCAAAGAGACTGCCAATTTTATCCTCTTGCCAATATTGAACCGGTAAAAATCCGTTTGGACCACGAAAATTATTGTCGGCTATATTCACCGCTTTCGGTAAATGACCGGTGATATATTCCAAAGGATTAATCCGCACATCGATAATTTTTAACTTCGGATCGTTGAGATTTTGGGCTACCCAAACCGGCGATACAAAGTCTATCTTAGTCTCAGATTTAGACGTGGCCATCAGGGGCGATGACGGCGCTAAGGTAAAGGTTAAAATGCACAGAAGAACTAAAGTGAGAAAAGTAAGGGGACGGCTTTGAAACCGTACTAGGGATAGACCCTTCCCTCGTGGCAGTTTTGATTTCATGATTCAGTGTCAGCGACGAATATCAAACGATAATTACTATAGGGCTTTGATTAGCTTTATCCAAAAATTTAGGTATAACGTGATATTTTTCTTGGGCAGCAAGTCGGTCAACTAATTATTAATTTCTCCTTATTTCCTGATCGCCTTGGGTGTCTTTAATAACTGTTGCCACCAGATATGAACTAGGAGGGACCAAGCGATCGCTAAAAGCCAAGAGGCAAGGATATCACTAGGAAAGTGAACTCCTAAATAAAGACGGGTCCAAGCAATAACCAAGACGAAGGGAATCCCCAGTAAAACTACCCCTAAAAACCAGCGCGTTCTCCAAGATAGGATCAGTAAAGAAACCACTAACAGGGAACTAAATAAAGCATGGCCACTAGGGAAGGAAAAATCGTGGGGTAAGGGATAAAATAACTCCCAAAATTGCGGGCGATTCCGACGAAAAAGCATCTTGAGGTTATAACTAATAGCCCAACCTCCCGCCATGGTCACAAGGATATAAGCGAACCCATACCAGTATTTTTTTAGGGCAAAAATCAGCAGTAAAATTGTCAGTATCGGGGCCACTCCCCAATAAGTGCCTAATCCCGTTAGTTTTATCGCCAAAAAATTTAGGTTTAAATTAGCGGTTTGATGAATAGATAGCATCAGGGATTTTTCCCAAGCAAATCCTTGCGGCTGCTGGCGAATAGCGATCGCTAAATACGTAAAAGTTAGCGATGTTAACAAGATAACCAAGAAAATTAAGCTATTGTTTAAGTAAGTTTTGGGAATCACGGGGAAAAAGTGGTGATCGAGGATAACAGGGGCATTTCTAAAACCTGAAAATGCAGCAAAGCTAGGATTACTAAAGTATAAACTGTCGAGGAAAGTAATCCATTTCTCAATTCTTTTTGCCAATTGCGTTCTTCTTTCTCTCCACCGATTAATTCTTTCGTCCCGAATTGCATTAGCAGAATTCCCACAAGATTAGATAACCAATAACCAACCATGGCCGCTGGTAGAAAAAAATCGGCGTGCAAGCAAGCAATTAAACGACCGAAACCGTAGGCGATCGGCAGATTAAAAATTAGATCGTTCCACCAACACAGGGGCGATAATAAGTAACCGATCAATACCAAGGTTCCGTTTTTTATTTTGTCAAGTAGATACATCTTTTTTTTAGTTACTAACTATTAGCTTTGTTTTTTTTTGCCATCAGCAATCAACTATCTCTGCCATTACTTTTGAAAAATGGTGTTAGCCACTTTTCTAGTTATAATCACAGTTATCTAAGTAGGTAGGTGTTATGTCAGATCCCCCCGCCTATCGCCACCCTGCCTTATTAAGGGGAGCAGGGGGGATCAAAAGCAAAATCTATCTTCTATTTAATCAGAACCACTTACTTAGCTGACGGCTGACGGCTCACGACTAATTAACGCTGGATTTGGTCAAAAATCGCCCCATCAGCAAAGAATTTTTTCTGGATCTCCTCCCAACTACCGATCGCCGTAGAGGGGAACAGATTCGACACTTTTGGGTATTGTTTACTAAACTCTTTAGCCACATTAGCATTAACCGGACGGAAACCCACCTTGGCGAATTCCCGCTGCGCTTCGGGAGTAAAGAGAAATTGGGCAAAAGCTGTCGCTACTTCCCGGGTTTTGCGTTTATCAACTATTTTATCCACTACGGCCACGGGCGGATCGATCGAAACATTGACCGAAGGAATAGTATAGGAAAAACCGGTTTCTCCTTTTTGACGGGCCAGAATCACTTCGTTTTCGTAGTTAAGCAGCACATCCCCCTGATCCTGTTTAAAGAAGACATCGCTGGCTTCCCGGGCATCTTTGGGTAGTACAGGAACGTTTTTATAGACATTGCGGACGAAATTGGTCGCTTGTGCTTCATTGCCGCCGGTCCGAGTTACCGCTCCCCACAAGGCCAGAAAATTCCACCGGGCCACCCCAGAGGTTTTCGGGTTGGCAGTGATGACTTTAATCCCCGATTTGGCTAGATCTGGCCAGTTGCGGATTGCTTTCGGATTGCCCTGACGAGTAACTAAAGCTACCACGGAACGAGTGGCGATGCCGTTATTGGGGAGTTCTTTCTGCCAACCGGGGTTAACTAAACCCGCTTTTTGCAAGCGTTCCACATCGGAACCGATGGCCAAATTTACCACATCTGCATCTAATCCGTCGATAATAGCGCGGGTTTGGGAACCAGAGCCGCCATAACTCTGTTTAATCACCACATCCTGTTTTTTCTCTCTTTTCCATTTGTTGACGAATAGAGGAATAATTTTTGAGTAGGCCGATTGAGTCACCGCGTAGGAAACCAGGGTGATTTCCACGGTTTGTTGTTTAGCTTGCTGTTTATGGGGAGCTGCCAGCAGATTACTCGATGCCGATAGGGGACTAAAAGCTAGTCCGATTCCCGTTGTGACGACGGCAGCCGTAGCTAGAGAAATAAAGGGTAAGAGGGTTTTCGGTTTTGAGGATCTAGGCTCATGGATCACGATGTCATCGGCTCCTTTGTTTATTTATGGGAGATTGCTAGGTATTTTCTCTGAAATTGTATTTTATATGAAATAAAAAACAATTTCAATACATTGAAGAAAAAATTATACTGTCTTAGTTCGGTTATATGCAAAGAAATCAAGCGATTAATGGCTTGATTAGCTGAAAAAACTGGAAATATTCGATTTATACGGCTTAAATGTGCCTTTAAATTCGCCTGAAGCCTCTTTATGCTTCCAGAATAGAGATTTTATCGTTTTTATGGAGAAGAAAGAATTTTTTAGCGATCAAAAACCTCTCCCTAGGTGGCTTCACCGGTGAAGTTAGCTGACCTTAGCAACTAAGCTAAACGGCTTTTACTTCGGATCACCGATATAGACTCCAAAAGGGTTATAGCTATTAGATCATGCAGGTTAAGCGCCGTTTAGCTTATTACCCTAAAATTGAAGCGGTCTAACGACTTCCATCAATGTGCATGGTGCGTTCCCCAAAATCTATTGGTGGAATATTTGGACTTGCATTAGGGAACGCACCCTACGGCGATTGCGATCGCACTATTGGTGGAATATTTGGACTTGCATTAGGGA
>NZ_JADBRW010000036.1:0-9338 GCF_020247025.1 Microcystis sp. M109S1 | reverse complement strand
CCTCTGGTTAAGATTATTAGGTAGAGGAGGAACCAGAACCAGAGCGATTGATGAATTAGAGGCCTTGTCTCCTAGTCATCCCTTTAAATCAGCTTCCTTAAAATTATTATACAATTTGAGTAGGAACTTGCAAGCCTTACCCAAAAGAACCCAGGAGGAGAGGAAATTTATTATGCGTTTAGCTCCTTTATACGAACAAGATAGAGAAGCAGCGATTCAACAAGGAGAAGCCATTGGACTTCAAAAGGGCAGAATCGAAGGGATTCAACAAGGAGAAGCCAAGGTAGTGCTACGCTTACTTAACCGACGTTTTGGTCAACTTCCCCCGCATATTACCGAAACTATCCAAAAACTCTCAGTAGAAAAATTAGAAGACTTAGGAGAAGCATTGCTAGACTTTAAGAGTCAAGCTGACTTAATCAATTGGCTTAATCAAACCTAAAATCTTCGGGAAAGGTCATTTAAAACTCCTCTAATTGTTTTCTTTATCTATCGGGAAATTGAGAGCTTTATCGAATAGGGCAAGGTCTTGGAAATTAACTACACTATCTCTAGGAAAATCTGGCGTTGCTGATTTGAGTTCTGAACATTCTTTGGTGGGATTTTTAAAACCTGGACCCAAACTAACTTTTGGATAGGACACACATTTGGCATTCATAGCTTGATTCAGCAACGCCGAATAACCTTATACTACTCCTAATCACTTCTTATCTCTTGACAATGACCTTAAAAACCGATCACGGTAAAAGCCATCCTGTCGGTGCGACTGTCTTGGCCGATGGTGTCAACTTCTCACTATTTTCTAAGTATGCCACGGCGATCGAATTATTATTATTTGATGATGCTAATTCTCCCGTACCTAGCCGGACTATTCTCCTCACCCCGCAAACAAACCGCACCTTTTTCTATTGGCATATTTTCGTTCACGGTATTGGAGCCGGTCAAGTGTATGCTTATCGAGTCCATGGTCCGGATAATCCGGCCCAGGGTCATCGCTTCGATCCTGATAAAGTAGTTCTTGATCCCTATGCGAAAGCGATTGTCGGTGCGGAAATTTATGATCGGCAATCTGCCAGCGAAAAAGGCGATAATTGTCATCGAGCTTTGCGGGGTCTGGTAGTGGATCCGGGCTGCTATGATTGGGAAGATGACGCACCGCTACGCACTCCCTACTCTGACAGTTTTATCTACGAAATGCACGTCGGTGGCTTTACTCGTAACCCGAATTCCGGCGTTAGCGAGGAAAAAAGAGGTACTTTTGCGGGATTAATCGGAAAAATACCCTATTTGAAAAACCTAGGCATTACTGCCGTGGAATTGTTACCGATTCATTACTTTGATCCCGCTGCCGCCATGCCGGGGTTAACTAACTATTGGGGTTATAGCACGATCGGCTTTTTTGCGCCCCATGCCGGTTACAGTAGCGATCGCTCACCCCTGGGTCCTTTGAATGAATTTCGCGATCTGGTGAAAGCGTTACACAAAGCGGGGATCGAAGTGATTCTCGATGTAGTTTTCAATCATACCGCCGAGGGAGACGAAATCGGGCCAACTCTTTCCTTGAAAGGTATCGATAATCGCACCTACTACATCCTCGACGGGGAAGATAAAAGCCTCTATAGCAACTATACCGGCTGTGGTAACACCCTCAAGGGCAGTCATCCCATTGTTGGCAAAATGATTCTCGATTGTTTGCGCTATTGGGTGTCAGAAATGCACGTGGATGGTTTTCGCTTTGACCTGGCGGCCGTATTATCGCGCAATGTGGACGGGGAACCGATTCTGCAAAAAGGTTATAACATGATCTGGGCGATCGAATCGGATCCTGTCTTAGCTGGGACAAAATTAATCGCCGAAGCTTGGGATGCGGCAGGATTGTATAGTGTCGGTCAATTTGTCGAATTTGCCGATTGGTTTTCCGAGTGGAATGGTCCTTTTCGCGATGATGTGCGCGCTTTTGTCCGGGGAGATACCGGCATAGTCAGCAAATTAGCGGCGCGGATTTTAGGAAGCCCCGACATATACCACAGACCTGACACCGATGTCAATAGAAGTATAAATTTTGTTACCTGTCACGATGGCTTTACCCTTAACGATCTAGTTTCCTACGACGAGAAACACAACGAGGCTAACGGCGAGGAGAATCGGGACGGTGGCAACGATAATTTTAGCTGGAATTGTGGGATAGAAGGGGAAACCAATAACGAGAGGATTAAAACCCTGCGACTGCAACAAATAAAAAATCTCTTAACGATCCTGTTTATTTCCCAAGGAACACCTATGCTGTTGATGGGGGACGAAGTGCGACGCACCCAAAAGGGCAACAATAACGCCTATTGTCAGGATAACCAGTTAAGTTGGTTCGATTGGAGTGCGGTAGAGCAAGAGTTCGATCTTTGGTGTTTCGTAAGGAGACTGCTCGATTTTAATAAAAAATTAGCTCTTTTCCGTCAGGAAAAATTGCTAGAAGTCACCTATACCAGTCTTGAACCCCATCTCAGTTGGCATGGCGTACAGTTGAGTAAACCCGATTGGTCGGAAGATTCCCACAGTTTAGCTTTTTCCCTGCGTCATCCCAAGGCGAATGAGTATTTACACATTATGCTCAACGCTTACTGGGAATCTCTCAACTTCCAGTTACCCCCCTTGGGACAAGGGGAAAAATGGCATCGTGTCATCGATACTGCTTGGCAATTGTCCGAGGCAGCCTGTGATTTGGATGCCGCAGCCGCTATTGAATCGGAAACCTATCGGGTGCAAGCGCGTTCGGCGGTAGTTTTAATCGTTAAACCAGTATAACAAGAGGAGAGATATTGCCCGATCGACCGATGTTGAATGCTTTAACTAATGAACAATGGCATCAATTCAATCGTCAAGTGGAAAAACGTTATTTATTTGCGGAGCAATAGCTGAAATGATGCGGCTTTCATTAGCGAAACGGGTATCGATTCTCTCTTTGTGTTTAATTGGTTTTTCCCTGCCTTGGACCGCGTTCAGCGTTTCACCAGTACAGGCGAACCTAGAACCGACTGCGATCGCTATTGGTGATCCCGTCCGGGAAGAAAAGCAAGCTCGGCAGTTAGTAGAATGGTTGGGAACTAAACAATACGACAAGGTGATTGCAGCTTTGTCACCCCAACTAAAACCCCTCTGGACTGCCGAAAAACTGCAAAAGGTCTGGGAAAGCCAAGTCACTGACAATACTGGACCGTTTAAGCGCATTGTCGAAAGCAAGCTACTCGATGCTATCAATGCCAATCTGGTGATTGTCACCGTTGAATTTGAGAAACTCACTGAAGATGTGGTAATTACCTTTAACCGGTCTGGTCAGATAGTTGCCGCCGATTTTCCCGAATTTCGCAGTATTTCTCAGATTGGCATCGCTTTTGTCGCGGCTTTGGTCAATAAAGACTACGGCCTGGCCAGAGGTTATCTACACCCTTTCCTGAAAGCTGAGGTTTTCCCCACCAGAGTACAAGGCGCTTGGGAGAATTTACTTAAGCGTACCGGCCCCGTGCGTCAGATCTTGGGAACTCAGGTCAGAAAAGGTTCGGATACGGACGGTGTGGATCTGGTGTTGGTGTCGATTCAATTTCAAAAACTGACGGATACTTTAATCCTCGTTTTTGATGATCAAAAGCAGATTGTCAACGTGGATTTCCCTTTAGGCAATTAGTAATCAGCCGAAATAACCCCGTAAATTGAGTTGGAGACGACAAGTTATGTTAGATAAAATCGAAGTTCCCATCGAAGCGATCGCAGCTAGGGAGATTCTAGATTCCCGCGGCCGTCCCACTATCGAAGCGGAAGTGCTGTTAGAATCGGGGGCGATGGGTTTGGCCCAAGTTCCCAGTGGTGCTTCTACGGGCAGTTTTGAAGCCCACGAATTGCGCGATGATGATCCCCAGCGTTACGGTGGTAAGGGTGTCCTGAAAGCGGTTCGCAATGTCTACGAAAAAATTGTCCCGGTTTTGGAGGGGATGAATGCTTTCGACCAAGCTAGTATCGATTTAGCTATGATCGATCGCGATGGCACGGCCAATAAACGAGAATTAGGAGCTAATGCTATCCTGGCCGTCTCTCTCGCTACGGCCAAAGCGGCGGCGGCGGATCTGGGATTGCCTCTCTATCGTTATCTCGCCGGTCCGATGGCCAATGTGCTACCCGTGCCGATGATGAACGTGATCAATGGTGGTTCTCACGCTGATAATAACGTCGATTTTCAGGAGTTTATGATCTTCCCCATCGGGGCCGATTCTTTTAAGGAAGGTTTGCGTTGGGGGGCGGAAGTATTCGCCGCTTTGGGTAAGGCCTTGCACGAACGCAAATTACTGACCGGTGTGGGCGATGAGGGCGGTTATGCTCCGAATTTGGCTTCAAATCAGGAAGCTTTGGATATTTTGATCGAATCGATCGAACGTGCTGGTTATAAACCAGGGTCGGAGGTGGCTTTAGCTATGGATGTGGCTGCCAGTGAATTCTATCGGGATGGTCAATACATCTACGATGGTTCCGCCCATTCTCCCGCCGAAATGGTGGATTTTTTGGCTAGTTTAGTCGATCGCTATCCGATTGTTTCCATTGAAGACGGTTTACACGAGGAAGATTGGGATAACTGGAAATTATTGACCGATAAACTGGGGGCGCGGATTCAGTTGGTGGGCGATGATTTGATGGTGACTAATCCCATCCGTCTGCAAAAAGCGATCGATCTCGGTATTGCTAACTCGATCCTGATTAAACTCAATCAGATCGGTTCTTTGACGGAAACCCTACAAACGATCGCCCTGGCTACCCGTCACGGTTATCGTTCTGTCATCAGTCATCGTTCCGGAGAAACGGAAGACACCACGATCGCAGATCTGGCGGTGGCTACTAATGCCGGACAGATTAAAACTGGTTCTCTCAGTCGCAGTGAACGGGTGGCTAAGTATAATCGCTTATTACGCATCGAAGAAGAATTGGGCGATCGGGCGGTGTACGCGCCGAAAGTCGGTTTGGGTCCAAAATTCTTGGCCTAAAATTTGAAAAAAGTCTTGCAGTGATCGAAAAAGGGTGTTATACTAAAAACACTGATAACTGATAACTGGTCACTGACTATTGTGGTACTTCGCTGAAACCCTTTTCGGCGAAGTGTTTATTTTTGGCCTTTTTTCTGCACGAAGGTATGATTTTTGGATCAAAGGTGTTACACTGAGGGTACTGATAACTGATAACTGGTCACTGACTATTGTGGTACTTCGCTGGAACCTTTTTCGGCGAAGTATTTATTTAAGAGGGTGTTGACCAGAGAGAGGACGATTGGCGCACCGATAAAAGCCACTAAACCCTTAACTGCGAATCCCGGGACGAGGATCGAGGCTAACCAGAAACAAAAGCCATTGAGAACAAGGATAAAGCCACCGAGGGTGAGAATAGTAATCGGTAGGGAAAGCAGCCCTAGAATCGGTTTAACCAGTCCGTTGACTAAACCGATAACTGCCCCCGCAACCATGGCCACAATAAAGCTATCGACTTTAACACCGGGGAAGATAATATCAACCACTAATAAACTCAGGGCAGTGGCAAGAATATTTAAAAGAATGCCGATCATAAATTTCTCCTTAATTTTTCTGCAATCACCCCCATTTTATGGCAACTTTAAGGAGAGCAAGCTTAATATAGAATTAAGATTCACTAAAGTCTTTTTGAGGTACAAGCAATGTTTCTT
Source organism: Microcystis sp. M109S1 (assembly GCF_020247025.1). Classification (NCBI taxonomy): domain Bacteria; kingdom Bacillati; phylum Cyanobacteriota; class Cyanophyceae; order Chroococcales; family Microcystaceae; genus Microcystis; species Microcystis sp. M109S1. The sequence continues at coordinate 3,628 of NZ_JADBRW010000036.1, read as the reverse complement.
CGCCTAGTTTGTGCGTTTTTTTTGCCGCCCTTAGCCGTATTTTTGACTACGGGACTGAGTTTAGACTTTGTTATTAACATCATCTTAACTTTAATCGGTTATGTCCCCGGCATTATCCACGCTTTCTGGATTGTCTCCAAAGAAGCGGAGAATTCCTAATTAGCACCCCAGGAGATGCCAGTTTTTCTAGTCGCTGCATTAGACATCTCCAATAATTAAGATTTTAGCTGGGTGGATCAGTCTTCTAGCCTGATTTCTGGAGAGGTATATTACACGCGGTTAATAGGACAAAATTAACCAGACATATCGAACGGAGTCTTTGATCTAGATGCTTAAAGACTGATTGAGGATAAAATACCCAGTTTCAATGGACAAGAGCTTATCTCATAGCAAGGAGAGAGTTAAACGGCTCTCTCCTTAATTATTGCTATTCGTCGTCGTCGTTGGCGCCAACTTGCTTGAGATGAATATGTTTTCTCCCCAAAGTAATTTCAAATTCATCTCCCGGTTTGAGTCCCATTTTTTTGGTGTAGGCCGAACCGATTAGGAGATTATTATTGGATTGGACACTGATCCGGTAGCTGGCCGAGCGCCCACCTCGTCCGTGGCCATTGGCACTGCTATCTAAGTCAATTCCCTCGGCATCGATTAGAGCATTGAGAAATTTCATCATATTAACGCGTTCAATACCATTTTTTGTCATGGTATAGTAGCCGCATTCCCGGGCTTTTTCCTCTTTGCTGAGGTTGCCTAGCTGTTTAACTTTCTCAATTAGTTCGAGGCCAGTCAGGGGTTCTGGATTGGTAGTTTTGTTCATTTAAGTTCGCGGCAGATAAGTAAAGGTTAGGGTCATCAAGGCTAATCGAGGAGAATTGCTTCCCCCGACCAGAAACAATCGGGTTACGATTGCTCTCTACACTCATCTTACACGGTATAAACTAAAAATTATCACTTGCTTGAGGAAATTGATTGTAAGTGATTACACTGGATCTCTTGATCGAAATCTTAACAGAATTTATCAATGTTGATCGAGATGCCGGGGTAAGGGAGGTTAGTCTTTCTGTCATCAATGAGAGCAGGGGGTAGGATAGAGATCAAGAGGTAAAAATGAGGGATAATGAAGCTAACAACTAGGGGTCACTATAGTGTTAAAGCCTTGCTGGATCTTAGTTTACAACCGAGGGGAACTCCCGTATCGGTAAAATCGATCGCCCTGCGTCAAGATATCCCGGCCGCTTATCTAGAGAAATTGCTGATAGAAATGCGACGAGCGGGGTTAGTTCGCTCCTTTCGGGGAGCACAAGGGGGTTATCAATTGGCCAGGCCGGCAAATCGTATCTCGTTGGGGCAAATTTTGGAGGCAGTGGGAGAGACGATCGAGCCATTATCAGGCTATCATCCCAAGGACGAACAGGCAGAAGATTGGGTGACATTTACTATCTGGAAACACCTACACGAGAAATTAAAAGAGGCCCTAGGGAAGATTACCTTAGCCGATTTATACTACGATGCCCGTAGCTGGATCGCCGCTAGGGGAGAGGAAACCAGCTTTATTGTTTAGTAGTTTAGAAGTTATGACAGCAACAACACAAGCAAAGATTTATGGGGGGGGTTGTCACTGTGGAGCGATCCGTTTTCAAGTGGCGATCGAGCATGAGCAAGCTCTAGACTGTAATTGTTCGATTTGTCAGAAAAAAGGCTTTCTGCATCTGATTGTTCCTTCAGCACAATTTACCCTCCTAAGCGGTGAAGATTTTTTAAGTACCTATACATTTAATACCCACACAGCCCAACATTATTTTTGTCGTGTTTGTGGTATTCATCCTTTCTATCGTCCCCGCTCCCATCCTGACGCTATAGATATAAACCTGCGCTGTTTGGAGGGCAATGTCTTAGGGGATTTTCAGATCCAGTTCTTTGATGGGGCTAACTGGGAAGAGAATATTGAGAAAATTCGGGATATCGATGGGAAAAGGGAGTAATTGTGAAGGAAGCGGCAACGGCGATCATTTTGGTATTAGGGGCAGTTTTAGATTATCTGATCGGCGATCCTTGGGGATGGATTCATCCAGTGCAGGTGATGGGGGCGATTATTGCCGTTGCCACAAAAGTTATCCTTAATTGGACGCGGGAAAAAATTTGCCAACGTTTAGCGGGCATAATTCTGGGACTAGGTTTAATTATCTTGGCCGGGGTCTTAACTTGGCTAGGAATCCAATGGTTAGGTCAGGTCAATTTGCTGCTGAGTTGCCTAGTACAAATGATTCTCTTGGCTAGTTGTTTAGCCGGTAGAAGTTTACGCAGGGCTGCCGAAACAGTCATCGCACCTTTACAAGCGGAAAATATCACCTTAGCTCGTTGCCAACTAAGTTTATACGTTGGTCGCGACACAGATAATCTCGGCCGGGAAGAAATCCTCCGCGCCCTATTAGAAACCGTCAGTGAAAATGGTGTGGATGGAGTTACCGCGCCGCTTTTTTATGCCCTTCTCGGTGCTTTTCTGGGGGTGGGGCCAGTGCCCCTCGCTTGCGCTTATAAAGCCGCTAGTACCCTCGATTCGATGATTGGCTATCGTCGGCCACCCTACACCCATATTGGTTGGTTTAGTGCCAAAAGCGAGGATGTTTTGACATGGCTACCTTGTCGTTTGACGGTCTTAACTCTCGCCCTAATTTCGGGCCAGCCGGAGCGGGTTTTAAGCATTTGTTGGCGCGATGCCCGTCGGGATCCTAGTCCTAATTCTGGTTGGAGTGAATGCGTCTATGGGGCGATTTTGGGGGTGCAATTGGGGGGTAAAAATCAATATCGGGGCCAGATTGTGGAAAAACCTTTATTGGGCGATAACCTCAACCCGATTACCGTCAAAACCGTCGAACAGGCTTTGAATTTAACTCGTACTTGTGTATTACTTTGGCTGGCGATCGCTGTCAGCTGCTTGATTGCTAGAGATTTTGCTCAATTGTAGCGACCACAGGCGACGGCGTTGACGGGGTTGACGCTGCCAGTAACGGATAATCAGGGAGAAGGTCAAGAATAGGGATTGCAGTATCTGTATCTGTCCCCAGAGACGTTGATAGTTTTGTCTGAGATAATAGCTTTTCGCCCCGGCGATGATAATATATTCCGGAGCGGGGTAAAAAATGTGGTGTAAACGTCGTTCCACCCGGTTTAAAATTTTGGTCACTCGCCCTAAAATCCGCCGCAATTGCCACAATTTCCAGACTAGAAAGCAATTAAATAAAGTTAAGCCTAGATTGAAGCCGAGGACAAAAAAGAACATGGTCGAGGCGATGGTCGAGTTATGCCAATTTTAACCCACATTCCCCACTTCAAAGTGTAGGGGAAAGAAATCTATTGACGCTCCCGTCGCGCTCAAGCGAGGGATTCTTGATTCACCGATGTGGACTTCGACTAAGTAGGGCTTGCTGAAAAAGCCTGAAATGCCGATAGGAAAAAGGTTTCGACTCAATAAAGTCGAGAAAAAAGTCCCAAAAAAAGGTAAAATACCCTAAAAGCCAGGCACTTTTTTCATCCCGTACAGATGTATCGTATATCGACAGCAACTCCCTCAGAACCCGAATCATTTGAACTGCCCTTTGGCGGAAAACTATCAGATGAAAACCGTTGG
>NZ_JADBRW010000359.1:0-12176 GCF_020247025.1 Microcystis sp. M109S1 | reverse complement strand
AATGGGATTGTCCAGACTGTGGGACACACCATGACCGAGATATTAACGCCAGTAAAAACATTTTGGCCGCAGGGCTTGCGGTGTCAGTCTGTAGAGCGACCATAAGACCAGAACAGATTTACTCTGTTAAGGCAGGTGCGAAACCCCGCAAGGGAAAGAAGCAGGAACCTAAATCGTGAGGTTTGGGAATCACCGTCCGTTTTACGGCGGTGAGGATGTCAACCGATAGCTGCTACAATACAGATACAGGAAATAAAATTTTGATCAGTAGGGTAGAAGTCTTTTCCGTTATCTTAGAAGGTGAGCATCATGAAAAATTTAGAAGAAATTAAAGCGATTTTAGGTCAGGTTAAGTCCTTAGTAAAAGAAAAGTATTATGTCAGTGAATTAGGTTTTTTTGGAGATTATGTAAAAGGAGAAGTGCAGGAAAATAGTGAAGTTAATATTCTGATAGATTATACAGAACCGCCTAGTTTACTAGATTTAGTAGATCTGGAATATTATTTAAGTGATTTACTTAAGCTAAAAGCGGATGTTATCAGTAAAAATGGCTTAAAAGGAAGAAGGCGAGAAAGAATTTTATCGGAGGTTATTTATGTATGACGCAACGGGAATTTAGAGATTTCTTGCAAGTAAAGTAAAACTCGATATGTTGGGTTTCGCCTTTTGAGCCGATTGGTAATACCTGATCAATAATGATAGCTCAACCCAACCTACGGCTGAATCTTCATCCTTTGCCAATGAATCAAATAAAGACAAAGACTTTACCCCCAGTTTTGGCAACTATTCTCGGTGTGAGAGGAGGAGGCAGATTTTGCTGCCGTTTCCTCCTGATATCTAAGACAGGATCAATTTTTGCGGTAAAAAATCTTACTGCCTTGGTCACTGACAAAATGACAATTGCGGTAGGACCGCCAGAGAGATTTGAAAATCGGTTCTTTCGAGACGCGATAATAGTCTCCTAAGACGGGACGGATGGCCTCGGTTGCTTCTTGGAGATGATAGTGGGGAATAGTGATAAAAATATGATGGGCGACGTGAGTACCAATTTGGTGATGGATGGGATTAAAGATGCCATAATCGCGATCGATGGTAGAAAGCGCCCCTTTGAGAAAGTACCAATCTTGACCGCGATACCAGGGAATATCATCTTCAGTGTGGTGTAGGAATGTCACCAAGTCCAACCAAACCACAAAGACGATATAGGGCATGATGTAGTAGTTAAACAGAAACCAAAAGCCGTAGCTGATACCCACCCCGATTAATAGACCTAACATAAAGGTACAGCAAACGGTGCTAGTCAGTACCTGCCACCGTTCCGAGGGGCGAAAGAGGGGGCTTTCGGGCATAAAATGGGATCCCTGTTTATTAGGGGAACGACGGAAAAGATAAAGGGGATAAACAAATAAAATTAGCTGAAAACGAGCTAATTTTTCGTACCAAGCCATATTGTTATACTGGGTTTCCGTGACGGGATACCAACTTTCATCGGTGTCGATATTGGCAGTATTAGCGTGATGGGTGCGATGACTGATGCGCCAACCGTGGAAAGGTACGAGAATGGGAGTATGACTGAGATGACCGATTAAGTTATTTAACCAACGATAACGGGAAAAGGAACCGTGACCGCAATCGTGACCGACGACAAATAAGGCCCAAAACATGGTTCCCTGCATAAACCAAAAAAGGGGGAAGAACCATGCTTGATTAATCTGGTAAGTTATCCAGTAAAGTAGGGTAATGATGCCAATATCAAAAAAAAAGTAGGCTAAAGAGCGAAAAACGCTTGATTGGAAGCAACGGGCCGGGATAGCTAGACGGACATCCTGTAGGGTAAATGGCAAAAATTCTCTTTTTAGGGAGGGTTTAGGTAGGGTTTGGGACACTAGGTTATAACTCAAGATAGATGACAGGGCAGTATTGACGAAGACTTGAGTAGCTCAAGTTTTTTTGTTTCTCGATGCGCTATCTTTTCTCTATCTCAGCTAGGAGCAGATAAGACCGAGCGATCGAGCGAATTTCGTCTAACTCACTAGAATTTTATTGTAGGGCTTAATGTAACTTAACAAAAGCCCCTAGGGAAAGTTAATCAGATTCTCCCCCTGTCTGTCCGTCCGTCTCCTTGGGCATCTATAGAACCTATTTGGCATCTCTCTTGTGACGCTTCACGGGCAAGAATTACAGGTATTTTGGCTAATTCGCTCTAATCCATACTGAATAAGGATTTTGGGGAAGATAGCAAATGGACTCTATAAAGATGCAACTCGCATCGAAAAAGATTGGCTCTTCGGTTCGTGTTATGCAATGGACGAGGTTATAAGGGATTAAACCATTATAGAGAAAGAAATTGCTGCGATTTTTGTCAGTCGGTTTTAAGCAAAATTTCTTGATGAGAACTCTATTTTTATTGTTTATCTGCTTGTTTTGGGGTAAAACAATTCTTGCAGAAACCTTACAAACGAGAAATTTTATTGTCAATATTACTAGGAATTGCCCCGAAGGAGAGGTAGTGTGCAACAATGTCTCATACACTGGAACAAGTTTAAAAACCGCAGAATCTATTAAACTTACTGGGAGAACTGTTTATCGTTTGTGTTCAGATAGAGTTACTCCCTGTCAATTTCTCGGCTATGAGTTTATTAATGGGAATTATCGTTATTTTGTCACAGAAAGTGGTATAATAAGAATTTATAAAAATGGCAGGCTTTTACTTGAAGAAAGTGGTTCATGGCAGGATTAATCGTTTAATCAAAACTGATTAAATTTTCTTTTAAGTAGGTATATAAGGATTGCAGGCGTTGTGTTTCACTTTCAGTGAGTTGGTCTCCTTTTCCTCTCAACTCAAAATATCGTTGTGTAGCTGTCGATAAGCGTATTGTTTTACCTAGTTCTTCTAAAGCACTAAAATAACTGCCAGATATATTTCCCGCATTGAGTTGATTGCCATAAGATTTATTGTAAGTCTCCAAGACTTCCGTTGCCAAGTGTTTCTCAATTTGACCCGGTGCCAAGATAATTCCTTTTTTGATATTGACAACAATGTAGGGACTTACTGGTTCATTACGAGTTGAAGTAATAGTACCATTCCGTTCCATTTGTAGGGATTCTAATGCAACTTCTTCAAAGAAAAAGGCATATGCTCCTGTCTGTAAGGGAGCTTCACCAATGTTGGGAAGGCGGTTCTGATCGCCAGGATAAAAAGCAAATTCTACAGTTTTTACTTGAGGCCTAAATTCCGCATCTAGTATTGTTTTGAGAATATTATTGACTCCTTCTAAAGCTGCTGTTCCTAAAGCTGTAAAAGGAACGAGAATGGGAAAAGTGCCGCCTACTTCACGAGCAACTTCTTGTAATGCTCCTGTCACTTGATCTAATTTTGAGTCTCCTAATCCCTGACAAAAACTACTGAATGATAAATATAGTCTTTCTGTTTTCTTGTCTTTTTGGAAATCTTCAATAATCGCTACATTTTCTGCCCAAGTAGTAAGTAAATCATGGGTCAGTCTATTCATATTATTAATGTGATTGAGGTAGTGAGCTTTAATGATAGGTTTTTCTATATCTCCTAATCCTATCTGACTCATTACAGCAAAATAATCATTACCCCATTGTCCAGCTTTATACTCTTCTCTATACTTACTATAAAGTTGATGTGAAATAGTATTTATAGAGACGGTAAAATCTTCAGAAGCAGCAATTAAAGCATTATCATCTTTAAGGAATGGATCGAGTAATGGTCCGGGTTCCGTAATCGGTACTCTGCCGATGGTTGTGAGTGTCATTTAAGCATCCTCCTAAGTGTATATTTATAAAGTTTTACATGGCATCAATAGTTCCATCTGACACCTTTTTCGCCTCCCGTTTTCCATCCCTTTCCATTGCGACAATCAATATGAACGAAGCCCTTTTTCGCCCCCCAACCCAAGGCACCATACCAGTGTTGATCTACCCACTTTTGAAATTCAAACACATCTCCATGAGCAGGGCAAATATCGACCGCAGTTCCTCGGATATGCTGCGAGTCACTTACCCCTCCCACAGCACGATTGATTTGCTCAGGGCGATACCCAGAAGTGATAATAATGGGCTTACCGTAGTCAGTGCGAATCTTCTCCAACTCTCGCATAATCGTGAGTATGTTATTTTGCAAAGTGGTGTCGTGCGGAATGCGTCGGGGGTCGTTTCGTAAGTTTTCTCCTAGAGTGAAATGGGGGGTTAAATGGGTGGACATATCACTCCAATCTACATCTTTCGGAGTCAAAATTTTGGGCATTTCCCTAACCACTTCGACTTTGCTAACCTGATCGCTAGATTCTGTCGCTGCCTTGCCTGTTTCGGGCTTTGCGGCTAACTCTTCCGTATGTAAAGGTGTAGATGGTAATTGTTTGATAACTTGACAAGCTTTATCGTAATAACGTTGACGATCCGATAGTCCGTTATAACCACCATTAACCTTTTTTGTTACCTCTTTAACAGTTCCACCTCGATCACAAAGAGCATTCATGTTATTATTCTTCCACCAAAATCCGGCACTGTTAAAAGGATAAACCTGAGCAACATAGCTATGTCCCTGCATCACGTTTTGATCCTTTATAAAGTCCGCAAATTTCTGATAATTATGCCGTCCAGTTAATTGAATAACACCAGCACCTTTATATTTACGACCATCACCGGGAGAGGTATTTCCCAAATCTCGGCGACCTTCATAAGCACTACCACTGGCAATTTCTTCCATCCATTGCAGTCCTCCTGATTCATGGGCTGTTTGGCTGAGGAAATGTCTAATTCGTGGCACTGTATTAATTTCAAATCGCTGTAAACAAGAGTTTAAGTCATTGAATTGTTGATCACTCATTTTACGTCCATAGACAGACTCAGCTTGCTGGCGAGTTACAATATTACCGCCTTGATGCTGACGTGATTCTGGCGCGGATACAGATGAGCGGCCATTGTCTTGGCTAGATTTTTGCCAAGGTAAATGCCAATGATCCGACCAAAGATACCAAATGCCAGCACCGTAGTCTAACTCCACTAGGCAATGTCCGTCAATTTCTTCTGAATACTTGAGGACGTTGTACTCTTTGCCCACAGGAACTTCTTTTTTCTCGTTTTCACCGAGTTGTGATGAATCAATAGGCTGCCTTTTCAGATAGGTTTTAGTAGTTGCCTTGATGATGGTATTGGGGGGCGCAATGAGCCAATTTTCGGGTTCTACCTTTGTAGCTGTAGCTGATCTTTGAATTGAGCGGGTGGCTGCGGCTTTGAGGGTTCCTCTATTTGTTAGGGAGAGGGCAGAAATTCTTGATAATTGGTCAATGGCTTCCCGCGCTGAACCATTTTTACTGGACTGGGGAACAGATGATAGTATTTTGTCTTCCCAAGGTAAGTACCAGTGATCTGACCAAATATACCAAATTCCCTGGCCGTAGTCTAATTCAACGAGGCAATGTCCATTAGATTCTTGTGAATGCTTGAGGATTTTATACTCTGTACCCACAGGAACTTCTTTTTTCTCGTTTTCACCGAGTTGTGATGAATCAATGGGTTGTTTTTTCAGATAGGTTTTAATGGTTGCTTTAATCTTTGTATTGGGGGGGGCAGCGACCAAATCTTCCCGATGCTGGGTTACTGATAACGTTGAAGTGACAGGTTTCGCCGCCGCAGAAAGTTGAATTTTATCAAGTAAGGCTTTTCCGTTAGTCTGTTGACTTACCCAATCTTGATTTTGGATAAGCCAGTTTTTTATGGAATTATTTCCCCCATCTACTCCATCACTTTCATACTCGTCAATAGCTTGTGCTAGTCCTTTCCTCTGCTCAACAGCAAACAAATCTTTTAAGATATCATCCCTTGATTGAGAATTGCCAAGGCCAATTCTGGCGATCGCCCGATTCATTTCGTACTTCCAGCTATCTCCCTCCGTTGATGACCCCGGTATTCGTAGTTCGATGGCGCGATCGAGATAGGAGATGGCTTGGTTTAAATCAGGAGGCTGTGAACTGATGTAAGCATAACCTAACTCTGCATTATACGAGGCATTATTGTTATCACTCGCTACCAGAGCCTCAAAAATCGGAATTGTTCTATTGACCCGATCTTTAAATGTTAGAGTTCTCCTTCCCAAGCTACGGGCATCATGGGCAACATTAAAAACAATTTTTTTAACATCATCAGTAGCGGCTTCAAGTTTCTCTTGGAGTTCTGATAATTCGGACTGATTTAGCCCTTGTTGAATCTGCTGGTTGACTAGATTGCGGATGTATGTTTTTTCTTCGAGTTCTTTTGCCTGAGATTCTGCTTTCTCTTTGGCTAGGTCAGCCGTTTCTATACGGTTAATTACCTTCTTTAATGCCGCATCTAGGATGGCTTTACCACCGTAGCCGCCCACCAATCCAGTGACAAAAATCGTGATTTCCACGCCTGTATCATAAGTTTGTCTAAGTTCCTGGGGTAAGAACTGATAGGCAATAAGTGACCCACCTATGCCAACAAAAATTTCTCCCAAAAAGCCGGGGTTGAGATTATTGGGATTTTTCTTACTCCAAGACGGCAATTCTAACTCGCCGTCAAGCAATATGGAGTAAAGTAACCCGCCTAACCCCCCAGCCAATACCAGACTTAGATAGATAGTATTTATGCCATTGAACCATTGTAAGTAACCTTGCAAATCGCTAATTTTGGTGCCATTGTTACTCGCAGAACTTGTAAAACTGATTAACTTAGCAAAGCCCAGAGCCATACCAAGTCCTAATAAAAAAGTAAGAATGAAATTAATAGTCTTGGGAACGGGGGGAAATGTTAGGGGAGGTTTTTGTTTTGCTTTGTTCATGAACTTAGACTCGAAAACTCAGTTTTTTACTGTTGAAAAATTAGTTTTATTGGCAGGGATTAATGGGCTTAGATGAATCAATCTCGTTGTTACTTATACGTCAGAATTATCCTGTCCGCTGTTGCTATCGTTATTCAAAGAGCGGAGCGATTTACCTAATAAATCTCCTAACTTACCATTTAGTAAAGATTGGATCAGTAACATACCACTGGTGGAAAGCATCAACTTGTTAATCTCTTCTCCATTTCCATTGGGAAAAGTATAGATATTGGAGTCTCCCAAAATCCCTGCTTGGGGAGCTAATGCTTTGGCAATTTCAACAACCTGGGGTAAATTTTCTATTAATTGAGGTGCTAGATCCCGAACCATTTTAGCCGTGCGCTCGGCATCCGTAGCCGGTATGAGATGGTAACGCTTGCCTTCTGCTTCTGCCAAACGTTCGATAGTTTTTGCTTCGTTCTCCACTGACTCTGCGGCTATTTCCGCTTGCAGCTTCTGGCGTTCTGCTTGGGCTTTTTCAATTGCTGTAGTAACAGCTTGTTCTGCTTCGGCGCGTTCTATTTCTTTTTCCAGCCGTTCTTTTTCTTTACTAATAATCAAGATGGTTGCAGCAATTTCTTCCGTTTCTATTTCTTGATTGACTTTTGCTTGTTTTACGCGAAACGTTTTATTTTTCTCAATTAAGTCTGTGTCTTGTAGGAGCTTGTTAAGTTGAATTTCAATCTCTGTTTTGTGTTTGAGGGATTCTAGCTCTTTTTTGTCGTTTAACTCAGCAATTTCGAGCTTTTTCTTTAAAGCTAATTCAGAGGTTTCAATCGCCTCCTGTAGTTCTTTTTCTTTTTCATTTTGGTATTTTTCTATAATTAGCTCATGATCAGTCTTCCTCTTTTCGACTTTTTCCAGTGTTTCTAAATTTTTCAAAGATGTTTCTTGATGTATAAGCTCTTGATTTTCCAGTTCAATCCCTATCGCTAATTCCGTTAGCCTTATATCTCTGCCTTTCTCTAATTCCTGTTTTCGTATTTTTTCTTCCGTCTCTAACTCTTCCGTGCGAGTTGCCAGAATTGCTGGTTGAATAACTTTTGTTCGAGCCTCAACTGCCTTGGCATCGAAATAGTTGTCAGCAGTATAGTTGGCACTTTCTTCAACTTCACCAATAACTAGCTCTCTAACAGTTAATCCTAGGGGATTTAGGCAGTTACCAAGTATAGTTGTCGCTTCTTTTCCCACCTCTGTGCGATTTGTATGCAGATAGTCTAATGTATGTTTACTGGCACTTCCTCGTAGGGCGGTTTCGGCGCGTTTTTTAACAGCTTTTTCTACGGCTACGGTTGAAATACTGTCTTCTTCTACCAAAAATTTTTGAGCCTTTTGGTTGTCTTCTTTTGTGTCGGCAATATGGACATAAATTGTCGCTTGTACACTGGCTCGTAAATAATCCTGAGTACGAATATTTGATACTTCTATATCAACAGCAAATTCTTGGGATCGAATCGTGTCTGAGTCTGGTTGTGGTTCAGTCCATACCTTTAAACCTCCAATAATTTTGTCTTTTTGCGACCACAAAGAAACCAGTATCAAAGTAACCACAACAGTTACTCCTATCGGCACTAAAGGGAAACTGCTGTTACCTGACGGTGGATTTGATCGGGAAGGATCAGGGGAAGATTGAGCGACAATAACAGGCTCTGTTTGGCTGGGTTGTACTGCTCTCATATAGTAAAGATTCAGATCGGGAATTGCCAGCCATTTTAACATTTATGGTTTTTCGGTAGATAATATGTTAACAAAAATTTGTAACCGTTCAGGGGTAGGGCCGTTTCATTTAACCCCATATTTCGCACTTCAGTCTTATTCTTTTTATGATAAGTTTAACTTATATAGTAGTGATCGATCTCTGTGTCCTTTGTGTCTCTGTGGTTCGTTCCACGCACTCGTCCGCAAGACCGTATCTTAGAATACATTTTACCCACCAAACCCGGGAGAGCCAACGGATTTAGTATTAGAGATAATTGGCTGTTAAAACCGAAAAAAAGGGGTAAACAAAATTCACCCCCAACAGAGAAAGTAATAATCCTACAAAGTGCTGATAAACTTATCAAGGCGATCAAATCCTTTTTCAATCGTCTTTAGGTCTGTAGCATAGGAAAGACGAATACAATCATCAGCACCGAAAGCAATACCGGGGATAGCGGCTACTTTTTGGCTTTCGAGGAGTTTCTGACAGAAATCCCCTGATTTTAAACCAGTTTGACTAATATCGATAAACACATAAAAAGCACCGTTGGGAGTAGGACAATCGAGTCCTGGAATTGCTCGCACTCGTTCTAAAATATACTGTCGGCGCTCGCTAAAAGCTTTGACCATTTCCTCGATGCAATCTTGGGAACTCGCCAAAGCAGCGATCGCACCGTATTGGGCAAAAGTGCAGACATTGGAGGTACTATGACTTTGGATCTTAGTCATGGCCTTGACAATTTCCACCGGTCCTGCTATGTAACCGACGCGCCACCCCGTCATCGAGAAAGCTTTAGCAAAACCATTACTAATAATACTGCGCTGAAAGATTTCCGGACCAAAAGAAGCGATACTGCGGTGAATTGCGCCATCGTAGAGGATTTTCTCGTAAATTTCATCAGAAACCACTAAAATATCCTTTTCAACCACAATTTTTGCTAAAGCGGCGATTTCTTCAGGAGCATAGACAATGCCGGTGGGATTAGAGGGAGAATTGAGGACAAATAACTTAGTTTTCGGTGTAATTGCCGCTTCTAGCTGTTCGGGGGTGATTTTATACTGATTCTCTAGGCTAGTGTTGACGATAACCGATGTTCCCCCCGCTAATGTCACCATTTCAGGATAACTCAACCAGTAGGGTGCGGGAATAATTACTTCGTCCCCCGCTTCAATTAACGCCATGATTAGATTGTAGAGAGACTGTTTACCGCCATTGGTGACGATGACATTATCGGCATTGTATGCTAGTTGATTATCCCGCAGCAATTTCTCGGCGATGGCTTTTCTTAACCCCGCTTCCCCAGCAGCCGGTCCGTAGCGAGTTTTTCCCTCATCGAGGGCCTTTTTCGCGGCAGCTTTGATGTGAGTGGGTGTGTCGAAATCTGGCTCCCCGGCGCTAAAACTACAGACATCTTCGCCGTTTTTCTTCATTTCCTTGGCCAGGGAGTCGATAGCTAGGGTAAGGGAGGGGGTAACTTGATTGACTCGTGACGCTAGTTTCATGGTATTTTACCCTGACAGGGCTTTTCTGATGACCTACACAACCTTTAGTATTGTCCATTACCTCGATTGTTCTGGGTGTTTTTTTATATAATCTCCGGAATTGCCTCGATTGGGGATGCGGATGCGGATGCGGATGGGGTGTGGGGTGTGGGGTGTGGGGAGAACAAAGCTGCCTTTTGCATGAGTGCATGAGTGCCTTCGTTATTGAGGATTTTTTCTTTTCGGGGGTTTTTGTTTGCTGGTAGAGAGTAAGGGAGCGGTTAATTTTTCATAGAGTTCAAAGAGGTATTCAATACGGTTTAATTCACTGGTAAAGGGTTGGGGACGATAACACAAATCAACGGCTTTGTCAAGTTTTTGGTGAGCTTTGAGCAAGTCGGGAGGCATGGTTAAAGGATCGTATAAATCGGCAAGGCTACTATCAGGATATTTTCCCCTTGTATCTAGCACAGCTTGAGCGCAAGTTTCGACGGTTTGTTTTTGTTTGTCGGTAATATTTTCTGGAAAAGTAAAATTATTATAAACAATATCTTTTGAGTAACGATAATCACTTTTTAACCTTCCACACACATATTTAACCCATGCCATGTGCATTTCTGAAGTTAAGATACCAAATAAATATAGATTTCCATTAGGAATTAATAAAACTTGATCATTACCAATCACATTTTTATTCATAAAACCTATTGGAATATATTTTCTTCTTTCAGATGAGACGCGGGGAACAAGTAAATAATTCGTTTCGGGTTGTGCTATTTGACAGAATAGAGTAGGTGTCGCCGCAAATTTGCGAGTAGAAGCAGCTTTACTTTTTAATCTAAAATTTTTAACCTTATCTACTTTTTTTATGACTTCTGGTAATGTCTTTAATTCCCTGGGAGAAATATCAATTAACCATAGACAGTAGCGACTATAACCATTAATAAATTCTTGCGCTCCTGTATAAGGTCTAATCCATTTTTCTGCCTTCGGCTCTAATTTTAAAAATTCTTCTTTTTCTGGTTCTGTCAAAATAAAATTACCACCATCTCTTGGCATACTACCAAAACGCATTAATGGAATATTAGATAAAGGAAAACTTCGATTATAAATAATGATGTCACTTCCATCAACCAAATAGGGATTAATATTATTAGACTGAACAACTAATGATTCACCTTGAATATCTTCATAATCAAATAGGATTTTATTTGTTATATTAAAACTTCCAAAGCCAATAATTACACAATGAACTGCGGCGTTTCCTTTTGCTTCATTACTCCATTTAAAAGTACGATGGGCAAAATGAATTTTTAACTGATATTTTTGAAAAAGAATATTCCAAAGTAATGCAACTTGCTCCCCTTGAGATATAGAATTTGTGGAAACAAAAGCAACCCTGATTCTATTGCCCTGAATTATTTGAGCAGCCTTAATATACCATGCACACACATAATCTAAAACGCCTATTCCTTTCTCACCGTCGAAAACATAAGCCATATCATTCCTTTGCTGTTCGTTCATAATCATCGCACCAACAAAAGGAGGATTTCCTAAAATAAAATTGAGCTTCTCTTTTGATATAACTTCCTCCCAATCAATCCGCAAGGCATTTCCATTAACAATCTTTGCCGCTTTCTTTAATGGTAAACGCACAAAATACTGACCAAAAGTATTACTAACCTTAATATTCATCTGATGATCAATTAACCACATCGCCACCTCAGCAACTCTTACCGCAAACTCATCGTATTCAATACCCGCAAACTGATTCACATCTACCTGAATAATAGCACTAATATCTGTTACTAACTGTCCCGTTTTATTTAATTCCTGTAATACTAAAATCTCTAAATCGCGTAACTCACGATAGGTAATAATTAAAAAATTGCCGCAACCACAGGCAGGATCAAGAAAATATAAATTAGCAATCTTTTTGTGAAATTCTAGTAATTTATTGCGATTGCCTTTAATCTTCTCAAATTCTCTGGATAAATCATCTAAAAATAAGGGTTTAATTACCTTTTGAATATTTTTCTCGGAGGTATAATGCGCCCCTAAATTGCGTCGTTCTTTTGGATTCATCACCGCTTGAAACATAGAGCCAAAAATAGCAGGAGAAATTTTT
>NZ_JADBRW010000358.1:0-2981 GCF_020247025.1 Microcystis sp. M109S1 | reverse complement strand
GATTCCATCTCGAAATTTTTACGACCCCGCAAGTTGGGTCATCAATCTCAATACTTTCTACTGGAACTGCCCAAGTTTCTGGGTCAGATAATTTCATTTTTTCACCATGTTTTTTCGGTCTCCCATTTCCTTGATATTGGGGAGGTTCTGCATAAATACAGCGATTAGGGCGTAGCCGAATTAGTTTATCTGCATTAATGTTTGCTGTTTCTTTAACAAAGGGAGCGCATCCGTACTCACTATCCCAGAGCGTTATTGGTCTTTGTTGAAGATGTCTGCATACTTGTGTTCGTTGTAAAACCGCTCTAGATATTGGGGTTTCATGGGAAGAAATTCGCTCATGACGTAAGGGTAATGCCCAACTGCCTTCACCTTCTGGTATCCAAGCTAAGGTACTATAACCATGTCCCAAAGTAATCGGTTTTCCTGAGATTACTTTAGCTCCATGTTCATAAGTTCTATCCTTTAACGTTGGAGCTTCAGTCCTCGGCCATGGGGTATGATCTCCCGCTAATATAATTCGTTGCTCTGGTTTTGGTGTCGGTATTTGCTTCCGATAAAGTTTCATTAATTTATTGGTTTTGGGACGACAATCATCTAGGGCTTCATAGATGCTCGGCCACTTTCTCCGAAATACGGTCGATAGGGACAACTCAGCCAAAGAATCGACTTTTCGGGTGGTCAAAACCGCATCCATTAAGTCAAAAGTGGCATCTTTGGCCGGGCCTAGGAGTTGATAGGCTTCCTTTCTGAAATTCTGGAGTTTTTGGAGAGATTGATTCAAGGCTTTTGATTATTGAGTAACTTTACCTCATTATCTCTTGATTTTCCTCTTCCCCCATAGTCCCTCTCTGAGTGGACTCGACTGTACGGTATGATTGGGGGGAGTTAGTCTAAACTCCAGTGGTAAGCTAAACGGCTTTTACTTCGGATCACCGATATAGACTCCAAAAGGGTTATAGCTATTGGATCATGCAGGTTAAGCGCCGTTTAGCTTATCACTGTTATTCTGAATCGTTATTATTCAGAGTCTGTAGCAAGATAAGCTATGGTACTCATCGTGCCACCGACGACTCCTCCAATAAGATTCCCAAAGGCTGACCAGACATCACCGTTATCTCCTTTCATCAACTCGCTATCTTCACCAACCTCTTGAATTGTCGAGATAACCAACTCCTCAAAAGGATTAATGTGATTGACAAGATTCTTGACCCATGACTTTAAATTCTCCTCCTCAACACCTCCTCGCAACATCAAATCTGACTCAATGACTATAAAAGTTTTGTCATCGGCTTGAGTCATATACGCAAAAGTGCCATGAGAGTTTTTAGACTGGTTCCAATTATTCACTCCGATTAAGGTGCCAATGAAGCAGCCGTCAGGAATCCGTACCGCCATCACAGACACAAGACGTTCTTCATCAACCTCATTGAGAACAACTGTCACATTGTCTTTATCCTTGTCTCGGAATTTAAACATGACACTATCTTCATCTTTCTGCACATCAAAAACATTAGAAATACTTTTGACAATTTTTTCGAGAGAAGACAAGTCTATTTCAGCGTAAACTTTGCTAGAGGTTGTTTTGGACGTATCTTTTACAAGCATGATATTCTCCTTATTGAATTTGAGAACTGCTTACCTGAGTCGAGTCAACAATTCTGCTTCTGCTATTACCGTAATAGATGGTTGTTTGATTTCGTGTATGAATTAATTAAAATTGTATGAATTGATTGAATACGATACAAAACGTAACGGGCGATGCACGAGTTAAACTCCATCGACTTTACCCGTCAGACGCTCATCAAACTTCTGCTCATAATCGGGGTCTTGAGTTCCGAGGAGTTTGTCCCAGAACGTGAAATATAGACCGTAATGTACGGTGTACTTGCGATGATGAATGGAATGATGGGCAGGACCAATAAACCACCGACCCAACCAATGATGGGGAAATGAGGAAGGCAAGCGATCGATCCCAAGATGATTTAACACTGCCCAGATCGTCATCGTGGTGAGTGCCGCAATTAACGTGATGAAATGCAGGGGAAGGACAAAGACAATGCCGACCAGGAAGAGAGACTGAACGATCGCCTCTAGTGGGTCAAAGGCAAACGAAGTCCACGGGGTAGGATAGCGCGAGCGATGATGTCCCTGGTGTAACCACCGAAAGAATGACGGGTGGTGAAACAAGCGATGGGTGAAATAGAAATAGGCATCCTGGAGAACCAACACAGCGCCATAACTAACCCCTAAATAACACAGCCCATACTGTTGAGGGTGGCTGTATAAGCGGGTAATGCCCCAACTGTATCCTGTCATGATGAAAGCCGCCGCCAGCGCAAACACCCCCGCCGAAAGAACCGAGAGCGTGATATCTTGTTGAATCGATCGCCAAGAGGGAGACCAATGCCGCAGGTTGTGATTGACAAAGGACTGACTCAAGGGCGAATAGAAGAACAAATAGGTTCCCCCAGCCACGAGAAAGTATCGCGCTAGGATGATCCCAAAGAAAGCGAACCCGTAAAATCCAAATGAGTGGTCTATCAATTTAATCTCCTTGCCATTCCCGATCTTCCAAGTCCTTTTAAGGTAAGCTAAACGGCGCTTAACCTGCATGATCCAATAGCTATAACCCTTTTGGAGTCTATATCGGTGATCCGAAGTAAAAGCCGTTTAGCTTAACAGCAACGTGGCTTCAATTTCTTGCCGGATTGCGGCTGTTATTTCGCAGTTACTATTCAAACAATCGATCAGGAGTTGATTGGCATCATAGTAGCGTTGGAGCATCTGCTGTTGCTCAGTCGTAAACTGCCAGGGTTGACATCCTCACCGCCGTAAACCGACGGTGATTCCCAAACCTCACGATTTGGGTTTCTGCTTCTTTCCCTTGCGGGGTTCCGCACCTGCCTTAACAGATTTACTCTGTTCTGGTCTTATGGTCGCTCTACAGACTGACACCGCAAGTCCTGCGGCCAAAATGT
>NZ_JADBRW010000357.1:0-4446 GCF_020247025.1 Microcystis sp. M109S1 | reverse complement strand
TCAAAATGGACGGGTCGGAAAGCGTAAGACTTCTGTTAAAGAAGCAGCATCCCGTGAAGCGTCAACCCCATTGACGCGACCATTCTAAAAAGGTGGCGTGGTGAGGAATCGCCGTCCGTTTTACGGCGGCGAGGATGTCAATCAGCGCGACTACTCAAAGGGTTATTGAGATTGCCAGTGCCAGGACGTTTAACACTATGGGATTGTAACAGCGAGATCGCGTGTTGATACTGGGGATCATCCTTAGTTCCCAATAAAGAAGGATCATCGCGGAAGCGCAGCTGTTGTTCCTGGGTTAACTCGATCTGCACATCGGGTTTAATGCCTTTTTTGTAGATATTTTCGCCGTTGGGGGGATAATAACGGGCAATTGTCACCGCTAAACCGGAACCATCGGAGAGGGTGTGTACCGATTGGACGGTACTCTTGCCATAGGTCGATGTACCCACTAAAGTCGCCCGGCCATTTTCTTTCAGCGCCCCAGCGAGGATTTCGCTGGCACTCGCTGAACCTTTATTAACCAAGACTACTAGGGGTAAATCGGTAATAGCGGTGTTATTGGCAGTAAATTGACGATCACCGCCTCGTCGATCGATGGTGCTAACGATTTTGCCCTGTTTCATCCACATGCGAGCTATATCGACACTAGCAAATAGTAACCCGCCGGGGTTGCCCCGCAGATCGAGAACATAGCCGGATATCTGTTGTTGACTTAATTCCTCGATCGCCTGTTTCATTTGTTCGGCTGCGTGGGAACTAAATTCATCCAGTTTAATATAACCAACTTTCACCCCACCTTCCTGTTTCAGGGTATAGCTAACCGAGGGGATTTCGATATCTACCCGGGTCAAAGTCACTTCAAATACCCCTTGATCGGGACGGGCAAGCTGTAAACTAACGCTAGTACCCACTTCTCCCTGTAGGGCTTCCATTGCTTGTTCTAAGGTCATTAAAGCGGTGGGTTTGCCATTAATTCTGATCAGGCGATCGCCTGTTTTAATTCCCGCTTCCTTGGCGGGGGATTTTTTCACCGTATCGACAACGACCAGATCGCTAGTGCGTTTATCGAGGGCTAAACGTACCCCAATTCCCGATAATTCTCCGGAAGTTTGACTGGTGAGGACAGAAAATTCACTAGGAGTTAAAAAACGGGTATAAGTATCGCCCAAATCCTTTAAAGCTTCCCGAATTGCCGTGTAAGCTTGTTGGGGATGAGTATAATTTCTGCTTAACAATTCTTGACGTTTTTTTTGCCAATCAATTTGATGAAAACTACGATCTACAAATTCATTATTAACAATTTGCCAAACCTGGTCGATGACTGCTTTCGGGTTATCTTCTAAGGGTTTTTCCCCTTTGGCTGCGGGGGTAAGGACCATCAGGGAACTAACTGCTAGGGTAGCGATCGCACCTCCAGATAGGAGTTTCTGCACGGAAACGAACGAGGGACGCGACTGGTTCATAAAGACAAAGCCAAAATAAGATTGACGTTTCAATAAAGCCATTCAAAAAGCGGGAGCATTTTGCCTTCGAGGGAGGTGAGGAGCAGTGTTAACTACGACTTCCCTAGAGATTAGGGAGTTCCTTGTCTGGCTCTAATATCCACTATAATTCTACTTCTATAAAATCGAGTAATATCTGTCGATGAATTTTTCCTAAAGGACGAGTCTGATTAATCTTCTCGGAATAGTATTCCCCTTGAAGGATGGCAGCCGGGGGTAATAATGCCAAATCTTGCCCTTCCGTTTGCACTAATTTTTCTAATTCCACGGTCAGGGGTACATGATAAAGATAACGGGAGAGATTATCATCGTTATAAGAGCGAAAATAGCCTAAACTAGGGGCTTCGTAGTTAATTTCTTCTTTTAACTCTCGTTTTAACCCTATTTCTGGATTTTCACCCGCTTCTAAGTGACCACCAAATAAACCCCACACCCCCGGATAGAGAATCGTCGGGATGTCGTCGCGCAACTGCATTAAAAATCGACCGTCCTGTTCTAAAATCGCCAAAGCAACGAATATCATCAGTTATCAGTTATCAGTTATCAGTTATCAGTTATCAGTTATCAGTTATCAGTTATCAGTTATCGGTTATCGGGTTTTGGTATTTTCTTGGCAGGTTTTTAGAATAGCCCAAAGCATTTTACCAATTTCCTCTGCGTCATCATTGATACTTTGAAAGGCTCTTTCCTCTATGTAATTCGTGTCTTTCAATAGAGACAGCCAATACTTTGTTTCTAGACACTCCTTATAAGCTATTGACATTTTAGCTCGAAAATCAGCTTTAGAAATAGCTCCATTAGCCTCGGCAATGTTAGCCCCGATTGAAGTGCCACTCCTTAATAGCTGTTTTGACAAAATATATTCTTGTTTAGTTTCACACAAATATTTATAGCCTTTAACAATCCTAATGGCAAATTTATAAGCTTTGTCATAAACTTTACTCTCCATCTGTTTACTGATTACTGATTACTGTTTACTGATTACTGATTACTGATTACTGATTACTGATTACTGTTTACTGTTTTTCTCCCTTTGTTTATGGGGTAAAAAGAAAGCATCGAGGGGGTCCCGGACGGGTTTAACCACTGCGGGGGGTTTGGGGGGAATCGCTTCTGCGACGGGTTGCACGGGTGGATTGGGTTTAACGGGGGTAACGACGGGAGTTTCTGGGGGTTTTGTTTCAGCAGCGCCCGGAATTGTCACCTGTCGGGGATTTTCCAGGGGTTTAGTGGAGACTGGGGGAGAATTATTTTCTGGGGGTTTAACTTCTGAGGTGGGGGAAGGTTTAATTTCTGGGGACGGGGAAGGAGTGGGAACCGAATTAACTGCTACTCCATCCATCTGTTCTAATTCCAGCACATACAATTCGTTAACGCTTTGGGAACCCTGGGGAATAGCCTCAAAGTCAATTTTGCCCTTAATGACGATTTCTTCGCCTTGACGGGGTAATTTATTGCTATTGGTGCGAATCCAAATCTTGCCGGAACCATCCTGCAAAAGATAGGCTCCTCCAGTTAAAAAAGGGGCATAATTGCTCACGGTTCCCCTAAGATAAACTAAAGTGCCTTTTGGTTTTTCCTGTAATTGCTCGATCGCTGTTAGGGGAGGATCACCGATGTAGGGAACGGCAATACCGAGGTCAGCAAGGGTACTACAACCGAATAACCCTAGCAATAATAATAAACTGCCGATGCCCGCTATACGAGTCTGGATAGACATTCTTGCTTTAACCTTAACGAGTGCGATTAGCCAATCTTTTTGACCATAGAATAGATCCGAAAGATTTTTGTTCTCGGTATTATCATAGAATGTCCGTAACTACTTGCCAAATTCTCGACGGGAAAGCCTTAGCTCAAAAAATCCAACTTGGTCTAGGAGAGCGCATCCAGAGGCTAAAATCTCAAATGGGACGACCTCCGGGGTTAGCGGTGTTGATGGTGGGGGATAATCCCGCTAGTGCCGTTTATGTCCGCAATAAGGAGAAAGCTTGTACTAAAATCGGCATGGCCTCTTTTGGTCGTCATTTTCCCACCGATACAAGTGAACTAGAAATTTTAGCGGAAATTGTCCGTCTCAATCAAGATGAGCGGGTGGACGGGATTTTAATTCAATTACCCTTACCTAAGCATTTAGATGCGGTTTCCCTTCTCTACCAAATTGACCCGAAAAAAGATGCTGATGGCTTACATCCTCTCAATTTAGGCGGTTTAGTGCGGGGTGAGGACTGTATCCGCAGTTGTACTCCTGCGGGGGTCATGGCACTGCTGAAAGAATATAATATTCCCATAGCCGGTAAGCACGCGGTGGTGCTGGGTCGCAGTATTCTAGTGGGGAAACCTTTAGCTTTAATGTTATTGGAGGAAAACGCTACGGTAACTATTGCTCACTCGCGCACAGAAAATCTGGCAGAAATAACCAGAAGTGCCGATATTTTAGTACCTGCTGTCGGTAAAGCCAATTTAATCACTAAAGAGATGGTAAAACCCGGTGCAGTGGTGGTGGATGTGGGGATTAATCGCGTCGCTGACCGTTTGGTGGGCGATGTGGACTATGCTGGGGTTTTAGAAGTGGCTAGTTATCTTACTCCTGTACCGGGTGGTGTCGGTCCGATGACGGTGGCAATGTTATTAAAAAATACCTTGTTAAGTTACGAACGCAAGTTATAAATCCGCAGCTACCAGCTATCAGCTATTCAGTGATTCTACCGATACAATTTTGTCAATCTAGCAAGTGGGGATTTTTACGGGGAAACTCTCTTTTAAAATTGGGCTTTACTTTTGATTTTATTACTCAATCCAAGCTTTTGGGGGGTTCTACCCCCCAAACCCCTAGGGTTGATTCATTTAAATTAAGTACAGCGGATTTTGAGTCAATAAATTTGACTGAAGATTCTCAAGTTTATCTTTCTCTAACCAAAAGAGTTAGTCACAATAACTAATCTTT
>NZ_JADBRW010000356.1:0-7633 GCF_020247025.1 Microcystis sp. M109S1 | reverse complement strand
TAATTGAGGGAATGAATACCAAAATAAAGCTTATTAAAAGAATAAGTTATGGATTTACCAATTTTGAACATCTTCGACTTAAGCTGTTTGCTTGCTTTAATTCATAACAAAAATTAACACACGAAAACCAGAAGAGCCCAAAGTTTTCCTGTAATCCGGCCAGTTAATCAAAAAAAGGACAGCAAAAACGGTTTTGCTGTCCGAAATTAATCTATATTTCATTTATTAATTATGAATCATTTTAACACAAAATCGCTAACTTATCCATCTCCATGCCCTCACTGTGGCAAGAAAAACGAGAATAAATGGTGTTACGAGTACACTTCCGAGAGTGGTGTGCTGTATGGGGTGTGCAAGCGAGAGGCCGAACCAGCTGCCGGTTGGGAATCGACTGAATATTTTGATAAGGACGGAACGAGGAAATATCGAATGATTCAGGAAAGATTTACTAAGCAGGTTTGTCTGAAAGCATCAAGATCATGGACTTATTACGATATATCCGGTAAAAGATTAATTTTAGTCAAACGAACCGATGATGGCCACGGTAAAAAGTCCTTTTCTCAGTGGCATTACTCGGAATCGGGGGAGTTGGCTAGGGGAACTGGCCCGATCGATCGAGAAACCGTGCCAGTGTATGGGTACTCGGCAGTAAGAAAAGCTATTGAGCGGGGTGACACTATTTGGATTGTCGAGGGTGAGGCTTGCGTTGATGCCCTTAATCGACTTTTCCTTAAAAGTGGGCATATTGCCACTACTAATTTAAGGGGGGCGGGGAAGTGGTCGGGCTTCAATACGGAAAATTTGATCGGGGCCAAAAGGGTGATCATTTGTCCCGATCGAGATGTACCGGGGAAAAAGCACGGGGAAAAAGTAGCGGAGTTGCTCCGGCGGGCAAGTATTCCCTTTTCGTGGTGTTTTCCCGATTTTTCTAATTGGGAATGGATTGATCTTCCTGATTCAAAGGGTTTTGATGTGGCCGATTGGCTGAAACAAGGATCGAATAATCTTGATGGATTAATCGGATCGATTGTAGATAGTCCAATTTGGGGTAAGCCTATTAAGCCTGCGATTGATCTTGAGGAAAGAAAGCTGTCAAGAGGTTTTGATCTTGAGGATACAGACAATTCAGGTCCGTTGCTCAAGTTAAACGTTAGAAAGTTATATCAGTACGTTAGTTCGACTTTTGGGTCAAGATTGCGTTTTAATGAACTGACCAGAGAAGTTGAGTTGGATCGAGAAGAGTACAATCTCGACAATGCTTATTTAGAACTAGGAATTCATCACGGTATTAAAGCCGGTAAAGCCTTGGCCTTAGATGTGTTTATGTTGGTGGCTAAGGAAAATTCGTGGCATCCCGTCCGTTCTTATCTGGAGGCTGTAGCCAACAAGGTTCCTCCGATATCTTTGGACAATTTGGCCGAAAGATACCTCGGTACAAAGAATCCTCTATACAATATTTTTCTGAAAAAAACCTTGATCGCTGCTGTGGCTAGGATTTTCCAGCCGGGGTGTCAGGTGGACACGGCCTTAGTTCTACAAGGTAAGACCGGTGTTAGAAAAAGCAGCTTTTTTAAATATTTGACGGGTCGGGACTGGTTCAATGATGATTTTAAAGATGGGGATAACAAGGATGAGCTTTTAAAGCTTCATCGAAACTGGATCATCGAATGGTCTGAGATTGACTCGGTCTTAAACAAGAAAAAGTCAGGAGACCTAAAAGCTTTCATAACTTGTACAGCCGACTGTTTCCGGGAACCGTACGGGCGGAAAACGGCTAATCATCCACGGCAGCAGATTCTCGTGGGAACGACTAACGAGGGTGAGTTTTTATCTGATCCGACGGGGAACCGGAGATATTGGGTTATTCCCGTGGGGGTTGAGAGGATTGACACTGATCTTTTGATTCAAGAGCGCAATGCTATCTGGTCAGGGGCGGTAGCAGCTTATGCGGCGGGTGAAAAATGGTACTTAACCGATGAAGAGGAGCAACTAGCCAAAGAGAATAACGAGCATTTTCTAGAAGCAGATACATGGGAAGAGGTTATACTAGAGTGGCTCTCTGAGGGAGAAAAAACTCAGGTAACAATTCGGGCGATCCTATCAGAAGCCTTAAATATTGATATTTCGATGCAAGACAAGCGGGTACAAGGCCGGGTTGCTCGGTGTCTGACTAAGAACGGATGGGAACGCAAAATCGTTGGGAAAGCGCGTCAGCGAGTCTGGGTAAAATCTTTAAGCAGTACAGATGAACAGGTGATCGTTCCCATAAAAGAATTAACCGATCACCCCACGATCACCCTAGTGGATCACCCTCAAAACGGTCATGGTGAGCGGGTTTCAGGCTTGGGCGATCCACCTGATCCTCTGAATTCGGGAAATTTAGAAAAAAATATTTCTGATAATTTTCCCTCTCCACAGCAAAAAGAACCACCAAAAAGCGATCGTCTAGAGATTGGCGATCAGGTTAAATACAAAGAGATACTTTTCGACGAGTTAAGACAGAGCGAAGTGATAGGCATTAGGGAGGGAACTGTCACCGCTACGGGAGAGACATGGACTCTTTACCAATTAGCCGACGGGTCCACTTATTCCGGCGAAAGTTTAAGGTTCATCGGGAAAAAGCCTAAATGGTACGAGAGTAATGGCAATGGGCATAAAGTCAGGCGGGAATGATCGTCGCTACACCACCCTGATCCACGACGACACGACTATTGGCGTGGATCAGGACTCCATTAGGGGGAAAGAGCAGGTTGGTCTCGTGGACTAAAACACTGCGATAGGGTGTTTTGGCCTCGATACTCGAAACCGAAAAATATTCGCCAGTAGCGACTACGCCAAAACGCCGTAAAAATATAGGCTTGGCTTGATAATGGACGATCACAAAATTGTCAATTAACCCGCTGGCTTTAATAACTGGATTAAAATCTAAAGTTATTTTGCTTCCTAAAATCAAGTGTCCTAAATCATTCTGCCATTGAGAAACAAAAGTGTTAGGAGTTTTTCCGTTAGTGATTATTTGTGACGGCATTATTTCACTTGTGGATAAATTTAATAATTGAATATTAGGCTTTCAAACGAGTGCGTTAAGATTTTCTAGTTAATTTGTAGTTTATTCATCTTCATTTTCCTTTTGAGTTGACGACCATTGGGACAAGCCTCCTCCAACTAAAGCACTGGGCAAACTAATAGCAATAACTAACTTTTCCTCTGATAACACCAGACTTAATAAAATTCCACTCAATAGACCAGAAAAAATAAAGATTAAGGCAATTTTATTTTTTTTAGACATTCTTGGCATAACAAAGGAAAAACAAAAGATAACAAAATAATAATCATGTTAATTGATTAGTCTGTGACTAAGGGAGGACGATTTTTAAACGGGTGATTGGCTGGCAAAAGATCTTGCATATTCCACTCGTGCATTAAATATCCCCTCGATTTTTGTAAATTGTTCATTGATAAAGCAGTGGAAAAAACCAAAATTTCCCTAACTTCTATATTGCTGGCGAAGTTATTTATATCGGTAATCCACGAGCCAACAGAAAACCCGTTACCTGTTAGGTTTAGCACCCCCCCATTATTAGGGGTATAACCATTATTTATTCCATCTCTCCCCAAAAATACATGGCTTCCCCCCGACAAGGCTGTATTCCACATCTCAAAAAGATGAAACTTTCCCCCAATATCAGTAGAATAATTTGATGTTAAAATGTCGCGTAAAACTCCAGCCATTCCTAAAGTTGTCGCGTTGTTTGCTCTGTAAAGGCTTCTTGCTCCTCCCGAAATACTTCCACCCAAAATAATCGGTAAGTCATCTCTTTCCCCACTAACAAATCGAAGAACTGCCAAAATCGTGACATTAGCCAACCCTGCTGTTCCGGTAGTCGCATTCCTTAAGATATCGTCAACGCCATCAAATCTTAACAATGGCAAACCATCATTTGCTGATGAAACCCACAACGGTCTGTTAGTTGCGGCAGGAGCGGAAATATGCCGATCATAGCCACTTCTCTCGCGCCATTCCTGTGCGTTCGATCCGTTTAGAATTATGCTACTGGCATCCTTGACGGTAAACCAAAAAGCTAAGGATGGACCAATATCACGAGGGGAAAAAGCACGAGCCACAGGATTGCTAATAAAAATTTTAGTCATTATCCTATTGCTAAAGAAAGTTTGATAATTCCTTTTAGAAGTAACTCTTTGATTAAAGAATCGTCGGCTAATTGAGAAGCCACAGCATTGTGGATCTCATTTTCACCGGGAGGGATTAATTTACCTTCGGGAGATAGCTGTAAATTAATTTTAGGATTGCTTCCTATCACGGCTTCTCTCATCGCCAGTTCAGTAATTCGATAGGGAATCACTTGGTCAAACCGTAATAAATCAGCCAGTTTAGCCTTGGCTGTAGCCAAGAAAATGGAATCAGGAGAATTAAGATTAGGCTGGATTTCTGCCAAGAAATAAGCAGAAGTATTAATTGCTTGAATAAATTCTTGACAAACACTCTGCAAAGCCAAGAGATAAAGCTCTTTTACTGTGGGGGTATCTTCTCCAGATACAAACTTTCTGATTAAATCTAAATTATTGGCGGTCATAAAGCCTCTGAAATATCTAAGCGAAAGGAAAAATATTTTGATTAGTAGTAATTACACTCGATTTAACGTCTATTACATTATTGTTTACCGTATTAACATTTGAATTAATTTGATTAGTTAAATTGAGATTACTGTTAACATTTACTTCAATCCCCCTCAGAATAGGCAACGTTACGTTCAATCCATTATCACATTCAAGATCGAGTTTTAGTATCTCATTCAGGATTTCTTGAGATTTGCCAATATTTTGAGTGTGATTATTGCTTGCTTGCAAGCTAATCGCACGACTTGTATTTTGAATCTCATTAATTATTCTTTGAATATCGCAAAACATGGATACACTGGTAGTAATAGAGCATTTATCGACTCTTAAATTAGCCGTGAGCACGCACGAAATAGGATTAAAAACTAAGGATAATCCGCAGCTAATCGGTTTGAGATCGGCAATATCACCTTTATCGCCTTTATCGCCTTTTTCACCTTTCGGTCCGCGGTTTCCATTATTTCCGTCCTTTCCATCCCTTCCATTTTTTCCGTTTTTTCCATCCCTTCCATTATTTCCGTTTTTCCCAGGCTCTCCTTTATCGCCTTTTTGTCCTTTATCGCCTTTTTCTCCTTTATCGCCTTTATTCCCTTTATCGCCTTTTTCTCCTTTATCGCCTTTATCGCCTTTATCGCCTTTATCGCCTTTATCGCCTTTATCGCCTTTATCGCCTTTTTGTCCGCGGCTTCCATCTTTCCCGGGCTTCCCATCCCTTCCCGGTTGGCCTGGATCGCCTTTCGGACCACTGAAAACACAATTAGCCATAATTAATCAAATATAAAATGTAAATTTCTAACAAAGTATATCCAATCCATGAATGTTTAACAGATTCATCTAAAACAATCAAGTAATTAATCATCAATAGAGGAATAAGATTAACTACAAATACAATCATAATTATTACAGCCCGGCTTGAATTTTACAATTTTTAGCACACAACCAACAGAATCGACACAAGCTATATTACCTCCTAATAATACCTTAATAGCAGTTCCTGGTGGACACTGCTCGCATTTTTCCTCGCATTTTTTGTCAAACCGAATTTTAGGCGGTGGACAACTAGGATTATCAGAACATTCTTTGAATATTTCCGTAGCAAATGGTAAAGGTGGGGCATCAAGCCAAACTATAGCACAATTTCCATTATACTCAGTTCTTAGATTCTGAAAAAAGCCAACATCAATTTTTCGGACTAATCGCTCATTTTCAGCTTTATAATAGCATCTTTCAGGGACTACTATCACCTCCGGGCAAACATCTCTAGTGATTGATAGGATTTCTTGATTGAAAACATTAAATACCTTAAAAGTACATTGATTATTAGGAGGGATTTCTTGATTATCGGATACTCGAACAACGCGATCAATTTTAATACTTCCCCATCGACAAGCGTGGCCTCTAGCTGAATCCCCAGTATTATGGAAAGAGGCCTCCAGATTCAGCGTAATCCAAGGCCAGGCACTGCATGATGTACCAGTCAATGCCGAAGGAATTATAGGCAGCCACGAGGGCATATATGTTTTATCACACGCAAAATCTTCATATTCCACAGATGGTCTGGAAGGTCCTATGAGATTTAGTGGCCTGGTTCCGTTTCTGTCCCACAGCAAGAATCTTCTGGATTTCAACGTTGCTAGTATTGTCGAAACGTTGACACGGGTGATACGCCCTGTCCATTCATCAGGAGTTTCGGAAATAATAGATTCCAATCGAAACCCTCCTTCCGCATAATTGGACCAAGTCGCTATTGGGCCGAGATTAGTGCCCCACCACCAAATCTGAGCACTAAAAACTACCAGATACGTATCTAAAGGTAAAGGATTCCAGCCTCCATCAATTTCTATTGAATATGTTTCCCCCGCTATTTCTTGCCAAATTTCTCCCGGATACCTGTAGCGAATTTTCTTAGGCTCCCAGATAGGAGTATTGGCATAAATGCAAATTGTTCCTTTTAAATCTCTCCCCGTAGGCGGTAACAAAGTAGGGGGGGAGAAGATAGGCGCGGTTTGTGTAGGAGGCAGCCGAATCGGCCCCGGCGGACGAAAGGGGAGGGGAGCCGGAGGCCGCAGGGGAGAAAGAGGCGGCTTTACAAGCGGGGGACTGTATGGCATTTCTAGAGATCAGTTGCGGGCGGGCGAACGGGAGAAGGGTCGGGCGTGTAGATCGTGGTGGTAATTTGATAACCCACTAGGTCAACACCAGATTCAAAGTTTCCATTATCAAGCCCTTTACCATTTATTTGAGTTATAAATCGGCGGCTTGCGGTGAGTTTTTGTTGTGTTGTGGGATTGATATCTGTCAAAGATCGATCGACGAGGGTATAATTGATAGCCGCGATCCAATCTTCCAAGGTATTAGGTGTGGAAGATCCCGATTGTAAAGCTGAGGAAATTTCGGACCAAGGCACAACCAGATAAGTTTCAGTGGGTACTAAATTGGTGATTGTACTACCGAGAAGGGATCGACTATTGGGAGAAAGAAAAGTGACAGGAACGCCCATAAATCTAAATAAATTTTTTTACAATACCAATTTTAGAGCATTTAGACCAGCCAAAATATACACTTGTAACACGAAAATTACAGGCTTTTTAGTTCAAATTTAGGTATAGAATAAAAAGGTCATCCCAAAACGCTTGTTTGGCCTTGGTTTTCAGATTTTGCTTTTTGGACTGAAAATCCTCGTGTCCGCGGTTCAAATCCGCGTCTTGGCATCGGAAAAACAATAAAATTAGCCCTGTATTTACTTCCTATTCTGCTAGGTTTTGTAAATGTAGCCTTTCTCGTCAAGATGAAGTGTAACCTAATTTGGTAAGCTGAAAGCTTTGATGTACTTAGTTTCTAACCTTCTTTTTAGGTAGGGTCTGCTGAATAAATCTAAAAACCTTGTTGGGTAAGACTTTTAGACTTTTTGTCAATCAAAAAGTACCAGGCATGGGAGTGATCAGGGGGAAAATTCAGGTACTTTTTCCCTGAAAATTAGGTAGTTGACCACCTG
>NZ_JADBRW010000355.1:0-15913 GCF_020247025.1 Microcystis sp. M109S1 | reverse complement strand
GTTCGGGGTTTGTTAGGCCATAATGACTGGCAAAACCAGAGATTCGGTCGCCTTGTGCAGGTCAAAGCCTGAGTTGCCCATCGAATTTTAGACCTAACTCCTCGGAATTTGAGAACTCTATCAACATGCGATTACCCTGTATAATGTTACTTTTCTCGTCGTTAGAAATTTACTGTTTATCTGATGAGTTTGTTTCTGGATTAAATCAGGTTTATCGCCCAGTTCGGTTGATATTTTTTAAGGATGAACTTGTCTTTTATGTTGATGAAATAATCCATCCAGATTTTACTAGACTTTTCCGACTTCGATTAATTCGAGTAATTGTGCTTCGGTTAGCTGAGTAATGCCCAATTCTAGGGCTTTTTCTAGCTTAGAACCCGCCGCTTCTCCTAGCACTAAATAATCGGTTTTTTTGCTGACAGAACCCGTCACTTTCCCCCCAGCTTTTTCGATTAATTCTTTGGCCTCCTCCCGTTTGAGAGTTGGTAAAGTGCCAGTAATCACAAAGGTTTTCCCTGCTAAGGTGGCTTTAGTGGTGGTGGTTTTTGCTGCTGCGGCAAATTGTAAACCCGCTGCCTGTAATTTAGCGACTAAATCACGATTAGCCTCGATTCTAAACCAATCATAGACCGATTGGGCGATTTCTTCACCGATACCATAGACAGAGGCTAAATTAGTCACGCTGGCGTTAGCTAACTCCTCCACAGTCCGAAAACTTTCGGCGAGAATTTTGGCGTTAACGCTGCCCACATAGCGAATTCCTAGCCCATAAAGTACCCTCGACCAGCTTTGATTTTTGCTCTGAGCCATAGCTGTAATCAAATTTAAGGCTGATTTCTCGCCCATTCGGTCTAATTTGGCAATTTCTGTTTTTTCGAGGCTGTAGAGGTCAGAAATGGCGGTAACTAATCCCTGTTCAATCAGCAAAATCACCACTTTTTCCCCTAATCCCCGGATATCGAGGGCATCGCGACTAGCCCAGTGTACTACACTTCCCCGCAAAATCGCCGGACAGGAACTATTGACACAGCGCGTCACCGCTTCCCCCACCGGACGAACTAGGGGAGATTGACATTCAGGGCAATTAGTGGGCATCTGGAAGGGTAAAGTCTGGGGAGGACGCAATTCGGGCAGGATTCTCACCACTTCTGGGATAATTTCCCCGGCTTTGCGGATAATTACCGTGTCACCGATGCGGATATCTAATTCGGCCACTCGATCGCTATTATGTAAAGTAGCCCTTTGTACGGTGGTTCCTGCGACTTGTACCGGTTCCATCACCGCCATGGGTGTAACTGCGCCAGTGCGTCCCACATTAACGATAATATCTTTAACTACTGTGGGGACTTCTTCGGCAGGATATTTTAAAGCGATTGCCCACCGGGGGAATTTTTGAGTGAATCCTAACCGATTTTGTCGCTGTAAATCGTTGATTTTGACTACGACACCATCGGTCATGTAGGCTAATTGATGACGTTTTTCTTGCCAATCTTGATAGTATTGCGCCACTTCTTGCAGGGATGGACAGAGTTGACGGTGGGGATTAACCAGAAATCCCATGGTTTCTAATCTATCTAAGGATTGCCATTGAGTAGTGATATTGTTATCGTCTAAATGCAGGGTATAGGCAAAAAATTGTAAGCGTCTTTTATCAACTATTTTCGGATCTAGTTGTCGTAGGGTTCCTGCTGCCGCATTGCGGGGATTAGCAAAGAGAGATTCACCCTTTTCTTCTCTTTCTTGATTGATTTTATCGAAGGTATCGAGGGGTAAAAAAGCTTCGCCGCGCACTTCCACAATTGCTGGGGGATTATCTATATTTAAGCGTAAAGGAATAGAGCGAATTGTCCGCACATTGGGGGTAATATCTTCACCAGTGACTCCATCTCCTCTAGTAACACCTCTGACGAAAAAACCGTTTTCGTAGGTTAAAGCTAATGCAGAACCATCGATTTTTAGTTCACACACATATTTTGTGTCTTGGGTTTCATTTACATATCTCTGCCAACGGCTGCCCCATTTATTTAATTCTTCGAGGTTAAAGGCATTTTCGAGACTATACAGGGGAATATTATGACGAACAGAAACGAATTGACTAGAGATTTTATCCCCGACTCTTTGGGTGGGACTATCGGTGGTGATTAATTGAGGATAACGCTTTTCTATGTCCTCTAATTCCCGATAAAGTTGATCATAAACGCTATCGGGTATAAAAGGATCATCGAGAACATAATAAGCATAACTGGCTCTTTGTAGTTCTGTTTTTAGTTGTTGGCAACGTTGTTGGATTTCTAAGGGGATAGTCATAATCGTTAATAATGCTACTGGGCAAATACCATTTGAGGAGTTAATTGTAAATCGGGAAATGTCACCGATATTATCCTATCTTCTTTGTTAAATTCTGCCAGTTCATAAAATCCCGAAATCAGGGTTAAAACTGATATTTTTAGAGCAATAGGATCGATAATACAGTATTCAGGAATGCCTCTCACTGCGTATTCTGAACGCTTATAACGGTAGTCATCGTCGGCATTACCGGGCCTAACAATTTCTACAACTAACAGGGGAGAAAATTCAATTACTGCTGTGGTCATATTTCTAATCTCTTGACATTGTTCAGCAGTTAAAATCATTAAATCTGGAATTCTCGATTTAGCTTTATCGGTGCGAATTCCCACCGTAGCGGGCATAACTTTCCAAGTTAGATTTAATCTTTTAATTTCTGCTATTAAATAATCATAAAGAAAGGCAAGAATTAAAGCATGAAAGCCACTAGCGGGAGGCATGGGAATTAATTCTCCGTTAAATAATTCGTACTTATTATCTGTGGAGTCCTGATAATTTAAATATTCTGTAAAGGTATATATTTTTTGTTGGGTAGCAATCATGATAACCTCCCGCCAATATTTTACTATTCAAAGACCATTTGAGGAGTTAATTCTAAATCGGTAAATGTTACCGACATTATCCTATCTTTGTTGTTAAATTCTGCCAGTTCATAAAATCCCGAAATCAGTGTTAAAACTGATATTTTTAGAGCAATAGGATCGATAATACAGTATTCAGGAATGCCTCTCACTGCGTATTCTGAACGCTTATAACGGTAGTCATCATCGGCATTACTGGGCCTAACAATTTCTACAACTAACAGGGGAGGAAATTCAATTACTGCTGTGGTCATATTTCTAATCTCTTGACATTGTTCGGCAGTTAAAATCATTAAATCTGGAATTCTCGATTTAGCTTTATCGGTGCGAATTCCCACCGTAGCGGGCATAACTTGCCAGTCTAATTGTAGCCTCTCTATTTCCCTTTCTAACACCTTAAATATAGCTCTAAGTATCAAAGCATGAAAGCCACTAGCGGGAGCCATGAAAATTAATTCTCCGTTAAATAATTCGTATTTATTATCTGTGGAGTCCCGATAATTTAAATATTCCGCAAAGGTATATAATTTTTCTTTGGTGACAACCATAATAATCTCTAGAAAAAACTTAATTGAATCTCCTTTGAAGATAAATTTTGCCTTTGATCCCCCTTAATAAGGGGGTTAGGGGGAATCTGACAATTTTTAACACCTAGCTTTTTACTTAGATTCGATATCCTCAACTTTTTTGGGAACTGTTGCAGTTAAAACCTCATTTCCTGTGGCAGTAACTAACACATCATCTTCGATACGGATACCGATACCCCGCCATTTTTCCGGCACTTCCGGCTGTCCTTCAGCAGGTTTAATATCGGGAGCGATATAAATCCCCGGTTCCACGGTTAAAACATGACCGGGCTGCAAAGTTTGCCAAGTTTCTTCGTTAACTTTATAACCTCCTGCATCATGGACATCTAATCCTAACCAATGGCCGGTTCTGTGCATATAAAAAGGCTTATATTTTTCCTCTTTAATTATCTCATCAATGGGGCCGACCAATAGCCCTAAATCCACTAATCCTTCCACAATTGTCCTCACGGCTGTGTCATGAAAAAGATTATAAGGATTACCAGTTTTTACCACTTCAATCGCCTTTAATTGAGCTTCTAGAACAATTTCATAGATAATTTTTTGTTCGGGGGTAAATTTACCATTAACGGGAAAAGTGCGGGTAATATCACCGTTATAGTAATTGTAGGCACAACCGGCATCAATTAACAAAAGCTCATTTTCTTGTACTTGGCGATCATTGTTGATATAGTGCAGAATACAGGCATTAGCACCACTAGCAACAATAGAAGGATAAGCAGGACCCATACCCCCTTCTAGGCGAAAAGTATGCTCAATTTCCGCTTGAATTTGATACTCATAGTGACCAACTTTGGTGAATTCTCTGGCGCGATTATGTGCCTGGGCCGAAATAGCGGTTGCTTTGCGAATATTGTCCAATTCGGCCTCGGTTTTCAGTAAGCGCAAAGGATGGAGAATAAAATTAGTATCCTCTAAAGCAGTCGGTCCGGTGCCGCGACGGGGAAAAGTAGCGATTAATTTTTGCCAGTGATTAAGAACGTTTGTATTAAAAGTTTTGTCCCGTCCGAGATGATAATAAATTCGTTCGGCTTTTTCGAGATATTGGGGTAATTTTTCCTCCAATTCTTGGATAGAATAGGCCTCATCAGCACCAAAAATCTCCTTTGCTCCTTCCACACCGTGGAGATAGCCGGTCCAAGTTTCTTTTTCTGGGTCTTTTGGCTGCACAAACAGGATAAACTGATGTTCGGGGTGATGGGGTGCTAAAATCGCCACCGCATCCGGTTCATTAAATCCTGTCAGGTAAAAAAAGTCACTATCCTGACGATAGGTGTATTCTACGTCATTGTGCATGACCGCCATGGGCGCACTGCGAAAAATTGCGGTTCCATTGCCGATTTTTTCCATTACCTGCTGACGACGGTGCTGAAACTCTCTGCGATCGATGCCCATAGATATTCCTAAAAATGTCACAATAAGTCTTAGATTCTATTATCGCTAATCTTTTTAGTTTATGACACCTGAAGAACCGGATTTTTCCCAAGATATCATCGAAAGGCGCGAGTTTACCCTAGCAGATTTTATCGCTCAAGAGGGGGCGGATTTCCTCAAAGGGGAATCTCCTGTCCCCAAATTAGTGCAGGTAAAGACTGAAATTAAACAGTTTATTGCCGCTAATTTAGGGGATTCTTCGGGAGCTTTGCAGATAATTTTACAGCTTATCGTTGATGAAGAATTAACCAAAGTCAGTCAAAATTTAG
Source organism: Microcystis sp. M109S1 (assembly GCF_020247025.1). Lineage (NCBI taxonomy): Bacteria > Bacillati > Cyanobacteriota > Cyanophyceae > Chroococcales > Microcystaceae > Microcystis > Microcystis sp. M109S1. Next base: position 10,696 of record NZ_JADBRW010000355.1, on the reverse strand, counting down.
ATAATCCTGTTCAAGCTTTACAGTTAATCCTAGAAGAAATTTTAGACAATCAAGAATTACTCTATGAATTAGTACACCGAGTCGATGTGAAATGGGGACAATTATACGGGGAACGTCCCTATTTTCAACAACCCAATCAAAAACCTCACCCTGAAGACGAATACACTCACAATTCCGTCAGAGATAAGTTAGTCAGTTTATTAGCCAGATTAGAACCGAATAAGTAGTAGAGCCTATAGCAGTTATTAGGAGACTCCGAGACGATGCCCTATCAAGACATACCTTATCTTTATGAAAAACTCTGTATTTTAATTATTTCTTAATAGAAACCAACAGGACTGACAAGGAGAATCTATCCCTAGACAGAGCGCCGGGGCGGTAACTGGTGAAAATAGGTGTAAGATAAGAAAATTCTCCGATAATTGTTGCCCTATTCCCCGCGTGCCTACCTATTCCTACTATACCGCCGATGTTTTTAGCGATCGCATTTTTGGCGGTAATCCCCTGGCGGTTTTTCCGGAAGCATCTGGATTAACCCGCACCCAGATGCAAAAAATCGCCGCCGAATTTAACTTCTCGGAGACAGTCTTCGTTTTTCCGCCAGAAACGCCCCAAGGCACTAAAAAAGTCCTGATTTTCACCCCCAGTACCGAATTACCCTTTGCTGGTCATCCTACCGTCGGCACAGCCTATATTTTAGCCCTAATCGCTGCTATTCCCCCCCACCAAGAAACCACGATTTATCTGGAGGAAGGAGTCGGTTTAGTACCGGTAAAAATTAGCAGGGACGGGGAAAAACCCGTCTATAGTGAGTTAAAAGTGGCACAATTGCCAGAATTAGTGACCGATACTTATGCTCTCGATGATTTAGCGGCGATTCTTTCCCTAAGCGTTGCCGATTTCTTACCCGGTTATCCCCCCCGCGCCTTTTCCTGCGGTCTCCCTTTTTTATTCATCCCCGTGCAAAATCGGGAAACTTTAGGGAGAATCAAACTTAATTTAAGCCTCTGGTCATCTTTACTCGCCCAATCCGCCGCTAATTCCCTTTTTGTCTGCTGTTTTGACCCAGAATCACCGCAATCTCGTCTCTATGGGCGAATGTTTGCCCCCGGTTTAGGAGTTATGGAAGATCCGGCTACCGGTTCGGCTGTGGCCGCTTTAGCAGGTTACTTAGGGGCCTTAGAATCTTCTAGGGAAGGGGTGAATCAATGGACAATAATCCAAGGAGTGGAAATGGGCAGACCCAGCAGTTTACAATTAAAGTTTCAGAAAAACCACCGTGACATTACGGAAGTTTGCGTAGGTGGTGCATCAGTTCTAGTCTGCCAAGGCAAGATGATAATTCCTGATGGGGAAACAAAAAGCGATATAAAAAGGTCATGGTGAGAGCGGTTGCCGAAGTTAGTAAAAAGGAGATGAACAATATTAAAACATTAAGCCTTGCAGGGATCAATCTCGTTTTTGTGGGATGGATGAGAATGAACTTGACAGGGTATATCCAAAAATATAAAATTTATAGAGAGATAACCAAGAAAAAAACGGCAGTTATCTTGATGACGGTGTAGTAGGCAAGAGGAAATTATAGTTTAACTACCGAGGTCTTGACAAATCAGGCTGAATTTACCCCTCCTATTGTCCCTTATTATAGCTTTGACAGACTAATACTACCAAATCACGACCAAAAATGTCTTGACTATCAGATACCAAATGAAGGATTATGTTAAGGTGTATCTAGTACACTGGAATGAAATGTAAACACCTCCTGGTTGCCGTCGTGCGACACCTGACTTCTATAGTCTAACCGTTCACGAATCAATTAGGCGCACTTTATTGGTGCAATTTAAACCTGAGTTGGAACTGGAAGATTATCCCTATTCTTCTTCCTGACAATTCCTTCCAAACGGAAACAAGAATGGCCAATCAATTATGGAAGTAAGTATCGGGCGATTAAGCCTAGAGATCAAGAAGATTCAAGAAGAAATTGTCGGAGATATCGGGGGAAAATGCCCGCTACACAAAGCGTGCTTACTTGCTTGGTTAATCGCTCGATACAACCTCAATACATCGGTAGAGATAGGTATCTATCGGGGTGCGTCTTTCCTTCCTCAACTACTAGCGCATACCCAGTTTACGAAGGGGACAGGGTACGGGATCGATCCCTACCTGAACGGAGAAGCGATGCAGAACGATCTGCCCAATTCGCTTAAAGAGATAGTAGAAGAGTTTATCGAATGCTTGGATTTTGAAAAAATTTACTATGAGGTACTCGCCCTGATCGATAAATTCGAGTTCGGGCTACGGGGGAAAGTTTTAAGAGATACCTCGGAGCGGGCGATCTCCTATTTTACGGAAAACGAAATTTTCTTCGATCTGCTCCATATCGATGGCAATCACGATACCGATCACGTCATGCTCGACGTGGATTTATATCTACCGAGAGTCAAAAAAACAGGATTTATAGTTCTCGACGATATCCGTTGGCCGTCGGTGGAGCCAGCCTATCGCGCCGTTGCGTCGAAATGTACTCTACTCTTCGAGCGGGTCGAGCAATTCAGTAGTTGGGCGGTTTTCTATAACGATACCGAGTTAGACGAGGAAAAGAAACGGGAATTGAAGGTGGGAATCGAGTCCGCTTATCTAGAATTCCAGGAGTTTCAAGCGTTACAGAAAAAACACAGCGAACACATCTCGCTACTTCAAGAAGAACTCGATCACTCGCGTCTGTGCCTAGAACGGGCGGAGGAAGAACTGGAACGAACAAAAGAACAACTAACCGGAACCCGGGGACAACTGGAGTACACCTGGGGACAACTGGAATACGAACGCAGACAGGTGATCGAGAACCAAGAACACATCTCGCTACTTCAAGAAGAACTCGATCACTCGTGTCTGTGCCTAGAACGGGCGGAGGAAGAACTGGAACGAACAAAAGAACAACTAACCGAAACCCAGAGCCAACTGGAGTACACCTGGGGACAACTGGAATACGAACGCAGACAGGTGATCGAGAACCAAAATGCCCTCGCGTTAGCGCGCGAGACGATCGGGGCGATGGAGGAAAGTAAATTCTGGCGGCTACGGAAGCGATGGTTCGATCTACGTCAACGGCTAGGGCTAGATCATCATCAAGATGTGGGAATAGTCCGAGCAGTTGCCAGTAAACTCAAAGGTAAAGTCACCAGGTTAACCACTGATCCGAAGGAAAGATTCGCTGCGCTCGCCGATGATCGGATTATTATTTTAGACGATATTTTCCCTCATCTTCTTTCCGCATTTAGAATCGCCGAGTATAATACCTATCTAGCAAGATATCCGAACGCGGTTGTGTATTCTACTGGAACGTCGTTTAAATATTTAAACGATACCAGGAGTTTTCAAGAAGTCCTTCAAGACTACCTTGAATATTATCCTCAGTTTAAGTCGAGAGTGTTCGAGTTTTCCTCTGACTTGATGCCGATTCTAAGAGGGCGTTTAGTTTACTTGATTTTTTTGAATAACACTTTCAACTTTATCGATCTGATCGAAAAATCCCAAATTCCTTTTATTTTTACCCTATATCCAGGTGGTGGCTTTATTCCGGACGACGAGGAATCAGATAAAAAGCTATTTCGAGTTTGTTCCTCTAAATATTTCCAAAAAGTGATCGTCACTCAAAAATATATCGGCGATTACTTAATCAATAAGAAAATGTGTACTCCAGATCAGGTAGAATTGATCTATGGAGTAGTTACCTCGATCGAAACTATCATCCCAGATCAGCTCGATAAAAAATACTATAAGCTCAATAAAGAGACCTTCGATATTTGTTTTGTCGCCCACAAGTATATGATTCGGGGCTTAAATAAGGGCTATGATGTGTTTATCGAAGTGGCGAAAATTCTCTATAATCTTCACGGCAGTAATATCGTATTTCACGTAGTGGGAAATTTTGATGAAAAGGATATTGAGGTCAGCGAATTAAAAGACAATATCAAATTTTACGGTACTCGAACTACGGATTGGTTTCCTCAATTTTATGCAAACATGGATATTATTATGTCGCCGAATATCCCTCTACACTATATTATGCCTGAGGTGAAGAAAAGCTTTATTGACGGCTTTCCTACTGGGTGTTGCGTGGAAGCGGGTTTTTGTGGAACCGTTGTTTTCTGTACGGATACGGTCAATCAGAATATTGCGTTTAAAAACGGTGAGGATATCGTTATTATTCCTAGAGATATCGAAGCAATCTGCACGCTCGTCAGTCGGTACTATCACAATCCTCAAGCTTTGTACGAGTTATCCCGTATAGGTCAGCACTCATTTCGAAAGATTTTCAAGCTCGAAAATCAAATGGAGCCTAGACTGCGCCTAATTTCAGAAGCTCTGACGAAAACATAATACAACGCTAAATTTATGAATAACTCCTTCTCTGCCAGTATTAAACACAAAAAAATTGTCTATCTAGCCCAGAAATCCCTTGATAGCTATCTTCACAACGATCTGTATTACTCGGCGATGGCGGAAGCTTGCGACTACCACTGTATTAATCTCTGCTCACTCGATGTCGGGGGTGATCGCTGGCGAGAAAATTTATTAACGTATGCGAAAGACAAAGATGTTTTGTTTTTCTTCGGATTGAATGGGTTCGGGAACGATCTATCACTCTCCCTCGATAACGAGCGCTCGGTTTCACTCTTTGAATACGCAGATAAACCCTATATAACCTCCTTCTCCGATCCTCCATTTATTTCGGAAATGTGGGAGCATACAAGAGCGAGTTTCCGAGGCAGGATATACCTGTATACAGACCACTCCTATTTTAGTGTATCTAAACTTTTCCAAAATTTGAAGAAAACAAGAAATATCTATTTTTATTCAGGATTTTGTCCTGGTAGCTATACCGAGCATAATGATCATAAGTTCACAGATAAAGAAATCGATATTTTATTTTCGGCAACACTCGTAAATCCCGACATATATTATCAGCATTTTTTCCATATATGTCAAAAAGAAATTGTCCTTGCCAAAAAGATTTTTGACTCTATTGTAGATAATTTTTTGTTAGATTTAAGAAGTGATTGTCTGGACTGGATTAATCAAGGTTTCATTAGTAACGGCTTGTTATTTAATTTAGAAATTGACTGGCATAGAAATCTTTTGGCTTGTGTTTCGGGTTATATTAAATTCCGCAGAAGGCAGATAATATTGCAGAATTTACAAGAAGTACCTCTGACTATTATGACGAACGAGGTTCCTTACGAATTATCTACCCATCCCGATACGAAGATTATTCCGCCCGTTTCTTTCCAAGAATTTCAACAGACTTTAGCGAAAACAAAAATCTGTCTCTGTCCAACTCCCCACTATCGCGGTTTTCACGAGAGAGTAATCAGCGCAATGTACGCAAATTGTTTGGTGCTAACCACACCGAATCAGGTTCTAGAACAAGAATTTGTTCATGGGCAAAGTATTGTCTTTTTCCAAGACTTAGAGCGAGATTTAATCCAAACGTTAGAATATTACGCTCAAAAACCGCAAGAGATCGAGGAAATCTGTTCACGCGCTAGGGAAATCGCTCGAGATAAATTCAGCGCCCGTCAAGCTCTCGATCAATTCCTGACAATCTATCAAAATTATCGTGCTCGGCAAGGGGATATAAATATTAGTTCGATCGAGTATGGGGTTCCCGATCGGTATCTTCTAGACAGCACATCATCGAGCGCGGCAAGCGAGCCAGTCGCCGATCCCTTTGTAGCGCAGGATCTAGTTAAATTAGAAAAAACGGTCGCCGCTCAACAACAGGAATTACAAAAACTGAACACGACTGTCGAGGCAATGCAAACCAGTAAGTTTTGGAAAATGCGTCAAGCTTGGTTTAAGATTAAAAAGTCTATAGGTTTGGGTAAAGACGAATTAATTTAATAATCGCATCTTCTGAAAATAAAGCGTTACAGTTGCTATGAATCAAGCGGGTAGTTTAGGTTTAGCGTCGGTCGGTCAAGATGTTACGATCTGGTCGGGGGCGAAAATTATCGACCCGGAAGTAATTTCGATCGGCGATTCGGTAATCATTGATGACTTCGTTTTTATCATGGGGGGAAAACGAACAATTCTCGGTAGTTTTATTCATATTTCTTCCTTTACATCGATCACTGGGGGAGGAGAGTTAATCATGGAAGATTTCACCACGCTTTCTGGGGGGATTCGACTCTTTACCGGTAACGATGATTACGTGGGGGGATCTCTGACTAACTCGGCAGTTCCCTATCCCTACCGCCTTCCCACGCGCTCTTTTGTTCATATCAAAAAACACGCAATCATCGGCGCGAATTCCGTGATCTTGCCAGATGTGACGATCGGGGAAGGAGTGGCGATCGGGGCGAATTCTCTCGTTAAACATGATTGCGAACCTTGGATGATTTATGCTGGTTCTCCCGCTCGAATTATTCGCCCTAGACCGAAGGAAAAAATCCTAGAATTAGAGTCAGCGCTCCGGCGAGACTTATACGATCGTAACGGAAATTATATACCGAAAAATTCTGGCTCTCCGTTGTAAAATCGAGTTTTTTTAGGTAAAATTCAAAGAATCATGATTCGAGGGGTGAAATAGATGAAAATTGACGAGTTAACTCTCTTCGGGGGAACCCCCGCTTTTACTGAAAATCTGTACGTGGGGCGCCCGAATATCGGCGATCGAGAAAAATTTTTAGAACTCGTCAACGAATTACTTGATCGACGGTGGCTCTCGAATAACGGCCCCTACGTCCAGCGCCTAGAAGCAGAGATCGCCGAACGGCTAGGGGTAAAACATTGTATCGTGATGTGCAACGGTACGATCGCCATCGAGATCGCCATCCGCGCCCTCGGATTAACGGGAGAGGTAATCGTTCCTTCTTTTACGTTTATCGCCACCGCTCACGCCTTGCAATGGCAACAGATCACCCCGATTTTTGGCGATATCGATCCGATAACCCATACTTTGAATCCTTGGCGGGTAGAAGCGATGATCACCCCGCGGACGACGGGAATTATCGGGGTGCATCTCTGGGGACAGCCCTGCGAGATCGATATTCTCGAACGGATCGCCGAACAACACGATCTGAAATTAATATTCGACGCTTCCCACGCTTTCGGCTGTTCTTATCGGGGACAAGCGATCGGCAATTTTGGAGACCTGGAAGTATTCAGCTTTCATGCGACAAAATTCGTGAACACCTTCGAGGGGGGAGCCGTCGTTACCAATAACGATGAACTAGCCGAAAAAATTCGTCTGATGAAAAATTTCGGGTTCGCCGGTTACGATAACGTGGTCTATATCGGCACGAATGGAAAGATGAGCGAGGTCTCCGCCGCCATGGGACTGGCTTCTTTAGAAAAGCTCGACGAATTTATCGCCACGAATCAAAGGAACTACCGAACCTATCAACAGGAACTAGCGAACGTAGCAGGGGTTTCCCTGTATACTTACGATGAAACCGAGACTTGTAATTATCAGTATATCGTTCTCGAAGTAGAGGAGTCGATAACCCGGATTAGCCGTGATCGGATATTGAAAATTCTCCACGAAGAAAATATCATCGCCCGCCGCTATTTTTATCCAGGCTGTCATCGCATGGAACCCTATCGTTCTTACTTCCCCCACGCGGGTTTGTTACTACCAGAAACGGAAAAAATCGCCAGTAAAGTGTTAATTATGCCCACGGGAACTGCGGTTGATTGCCCGATGATTCAAAAAATCTGTCAGATCATCCGAACAGTGGTCGATCAGGGTCAAGAAATATCCGATAGAATCGAATCTTCCTCGCTCTCCGTTCTATAAAAACCCCCTTAAACATCGAATATGCCGCAAGTGAGTGTTATTATTCCTTCTTTTAACCACGATAAATATATCGCGGAAACCATCGATAGTGTTTTACGGCAAACCTATCAGGATTTCGAAATCGTGATCACCGATGACGGCTCGACGGATAATACGGTGGAGGTGATTAAAAACTTTACCGATCCGAGAATCCGACTCTTCTGTTTCGGTCGAAATCGGGGGGCTTGCGAGGCGGCTAATCATTGTGTCGAACACTCGCGGGGCAAATACATCGCTATGTTAAGCTCCGACGATATTTTTGTCGAGGATAAACTGGAAAAACAGGTCGCTTTTTTAGAGGCGCATCCCGATTATGGAGCGGTTTTAAGTTTTGCGAAAATTATCGATGAAGAAGGACAAGATTTTCAAGAAGAAGATCATTTTTATACGAATATTTTCCTTCAGCCGAATCGGAATCGCTGGGAATGGTTAAATTATCTGTTCTACCGGGGGAATTGCCTCTGTCATCCCAGCGCGCTAATCCGAAAAGAGTGTTACCGAACGATCGGCCTCTACGATCCCCGTTTCGCCCAACTTCCAGATTTTGACTTCTGGATTAGAGTTTGTAGTCAGTACGAGATTTATATCTTGCCAGAAAATTTACTCAAGTTTCGCGTCCGTCAGCATCAAGCGAACGCGAGCGGTAGTAGACTCGACGCTAGGATCCGCTCTGGTCTAGAATTTAAGCAGATTCTCGCCAACTACATCCATCCGAATCTCATAGGGGATTTTACGAAAATCTTTTTTGATCGACTCGATAAAGTAACCGAAGAAATTCCCGATATCGTTCTCTTTTTTCTGGTTCAAGTCGCTTTACAGGCGGGGACTTTATCCCATCGAGCTTTTGCGATCGATATTCTTTATAGTCTTTTAAAAGAAAATTCCTCGATTAAAGGCGCAATTAAAGAACGACTAGAGTTTGATTTCATCGACCTCATTCAGTTAATGGGTCAACAGGATATTTTTAACCTCGTTAGTGTCGATACAAATCGGGAATTAGAAGCAGAACTTTCTAAAACCCAACGCGATTATCAAGAGCGAGATGCCGAGCTAGGGCGGGCTATAAACAGGATCGCTTTTCTAGAAGAAAAGCTCTCTGTGCTAGAAAGTAGCCGTTTTTGGAAACTACGGAACGCTTGGTTTAAGTTCAAATTATTTTTCCGTCTCGTCGATCCGAAATATCGGTAATTTTGGCGTAAAAGGGTTGGTTTAGAGTAGCTACTGTCTTGATTGTCAAGGGCTAACTCAAAAAAAATCGGCTCTTCGTTACTTGTTACCCACATTCCGCACCCTCAACTGTCACATTGAAAATTTTATCTAAATCGTCAAAACGATTGCCGGCTCTGAATTACAGGCTAATTTGTTTGCCCAGCAGATGCACAATTAGCCCTAAAAATCTGATAGCTCTGACGTCAGCAGGGACTGGGAACGGTGCAATTATCAAAGGGGCAAGCTCATCGCCTGCGGCTGTCAACACATTATTTGGCTCCGCCCAAAATTACGGTATCACGGGCGGTAGTGGCTCCGACATTTTGACTGGTGGTGCAGGACAAGATACGTTGACCGGTGGGGCGGGAGTTGATCAATTTATCTACGGTGGCGGTTTTGCCAAAAATGCTGGCGCTGCTAATGTTGATCGCATCGCAGACTTTGTTGCTGGTGTGGGTGGAGATCAATTCCAATTTGCAACCGGCGCAAACAACTTCCTCAATGGTCTTAACTTTGTTGCTAATACGACCGTCAAAATCAACACGGCTCAGACCGTTGCTACAGCAGCTGATATTAATGGTGTCTTTGCTGGTATTACTGCGATTACCGCCTCTACTAATGCCACACTGCAAGCGGCTTTAGTGACCGTTTCTGCTGGTCTTGCCGCTGGAACTTACCTCTATGCGAATAATAATGCTGGTGCGGTGAGCAATGCTGATGACTTCTTAGTCAATGTTTCGGGTATTTCTGGAACTCTGAGTGTCACTCCTACCACAGGAAACTTTATCTTTGTCTAGGATTCAGCAATCCTATAATCTCTATGGAAACGCTCTTATCTTTGGTTAAGGGCGTTTTTTTATCTCGTTCCAGGGTTCTACCCTGGAACGATAAAAGGGAGGGTCTCCCTCCCTTCCCTAGTCTATCCATTAGTCACATCTTTCTTAACATAAAATTTGACAAAAAGAGAAAAGTGTGCAAAATGGCTCAAGGGGGTTCTATGGGGGACTAATTTGATGAGATAGTTTCCAAGTCTGGCTGATATCATGTAACCTTCGCAGTCCCAACCAAATAGTTTTAACACCGGGTTCACCGTCGCCTTTTCTACCTAAAAACCCCCCAAGAGAAGCAATCATTCTGACTGCTTCCGGCCAAGGAGGGCGGCTTTTCAGGTGGCGGACTCTTTTTCTGAATAGTGGCACACAAAGATTGCCATTCATGTTCTTCCAAAAAACTTTCACAACTCTCCTCTCCGTGTAAGCGTGCTTGATAAGTTAACCAAAGTAATCTCCAAGCTACAATTGAATAGGTAGCTAAGGCCATCTCAATTCTCCGACCCGTTTCTAATTGCAGTTTTTCTAATCCACAACCACTTTTTAAAACAAAATGATAGCGTTCTATCAACCAGCGATAACTAGGGTTTGCTGAAAAAGTTATTGAAAAGTACAGGTCTCTTAATCAAGGATTTCACTTAGCTAAAAGCATAAGCTTTAGTTGTTGATTAATCTCTAAGTTATAACTTATTGTCATCATTGACCCAGAAAAAGTGCGGTTTTTCCATTTCAGACATAAAAAAGCCCAAAAAACCTGCCGAAGCAGGGTGGAAAGATTGATAACTAAAAAAGTAATAGCAATGGCTGTTTCCGATGT
>NZ_JADBRW010000354.1:0-2831 GCF_020247025.1 Microcystis sp. M109S1 | reverse complement strand
TCAGGTGGTCAACTACCTAATTTTCAGGGAAAAAGTCCCGGAATTTTCCCCCTGATCACTCCCAGGCCTGGTACTTTTTGATTGACAAAAAGTCTAAAAGTCTTACCCAACAAGGTTTTTAGATTTATTCAGCAGACCCTAATTAGGCTCTTGCTACCTACGATGATAAAAATCCTAGTAGCCGAGTAGCGAGCCTTAACTATTTGCAAAAAGCCAGTAATGCTTTGATAAAAACTGGTAATTTAGAACTGTATGAACGTGCGGTAGAATGGATGTTAAAAATGCAGTAATTTGTCTAAAAAAATAAGCTCAGGTATGACATTCTCCGTCGCTTTAGTGCAGTAGGAGAGTGGGGAGAAGGGAGAAAAAGGCTGATAAGGGATAACTGACGACCGGCTCCCCAAAACGAAAACTTCGTACCTCACCATGAAGATAGCTGCTATATCTAAAATCCTTATTCATCCCCTAAATAAGCTTCAATCACCGCAGGATTGCTCCTGACTGTGGCCGGCTCTCCCAAAGCGATTAACTTACCGAAATCTAACACGGCCATGCGATCGCATAATCCCATCACTAAAGGCACATGATGTTCGATTAACAGGACAGTTAAAGCTAAATTATCACGAATTTGTCGAATTAGCTGACTTAATGACCCCTTTTCGCTGGGATTCATCCCGGCTGCCGGTTCATCGAGGAGTAATAACTGGGGTTGCAAAGCTAAAGCGCGGGCAATTTCCAAGCGTCTTTGATCACCATAGGCTAAATTACAGGCTTTCCGATTGCTTTGGTCGGTTAATCCGACTAAATCTAATAATTCCTCTGCTCTTTTATAGGTTTTTTCCTCCTCCCTTCTCGAAACTGGTAAACCCAAAATTCCCGTCCAGAGATTGGAGCTATTGTGAATATTACCAGCGATCGCCACATTTTCTAAAGCCGATAATTCACCAAATAAGCGCAAATTCTGGAAAGTACGGGCAATTCCTGCCTGAGCGATCTGGTGAGGACGATAATTCGCCAGACTGTACCCTTGATAAATTAAATCACCACTCGATAGGGGAATTAAACCGGTGATCAGATTAAATAAAGTCGTTTTTCCCGCCCCATTGGGTCCAATTAAGCCAAAAATCTCGTTTTTTTGTACCTGAAAGGAAACCCCATCGACAGCGACTAATCCCCCAAATCGACGGGTTGCCCCCCGCACTTCTAATAAATTTGCCGGCATCCTTGTTAACAGATTAAATTAGTCGATTTTACTCCCTCAAGACTATTTAAAACAAGCATTGCACCGACCCAAAAAATATTTGTCAGGAGATTTACCCTAAAAGAATCAGTTTTAAAGATTTATTGGGCAATTATTTTGATTAGGAAACACTTTACACAATCCCCACGAGATAAGCAAGACGGATCACCACTACTAGCAAATCACTACCGATAACGAAAAACTGCCATAATTGCAGAAATGTCCTCATCTAGCCAAAAGGCGATCGCTATTGATGAAAAATGACGCTAAAATTATCGATCTCGTCATCCGGCTGTTTTTTCTCGGCCTGTTGTTATTTGCTGGGTTCACCCTGCTGCGTCCCTTCCTAACCATGATCCTCTGGGGAGCAATTCTAGCGATCGCTTGGTATCCCCTCTTTCTCTGGTTAAAAAAGTTACTCGCTGGCCGGGCGAAACTGGCCACAGTTCTGCTCACCCTACTTTCTCTAGGGATTATTATCGGTCCGGTGAGTGGCATTGCAGCGGTTCTGGCGGGTAATCTGCGAACGCTCGCCGAATATATCGATACTGGTGCGGTGCTGATTCCCCCTCCCCCCGCCGATGTGGCCACCTGGCCGCTGATCGGCGAAAGGATTGCCGGTCTCTGGCAGCAGGCATCGGATAACACGGGTCAATTTCTTCAACGCTTCGAGCCGCAATTAAAAGAACTGGGGAAAATCTCCCTTTCTCTGGCCACCAGTACTGGTCTGACGGTGCTGAAATTTATCGTCTCGATTCTGATTGCGGCGGCACTGACCCTCTCGGCTAAAAATCTGACTCACCTGATGAACCGGTTAGCGGAAAAGATCGCCCCAGGTCGAGGAATCGCGCTGGCCAGTCTTACCGCCTCCACCGTCCGCAATGTTAGCCGCGGTATTATTGGCGTTGCCATTATCCAGAGTCTTTTGATCGGCATCGGTTTAGTAGCGGTGGGAACACCTGCGGCCGGTTTATTAACTCTCCTCACCCTAATCTTGGGCATTCTCCAAATTGGCCCCAGTTTGATTGTCTTGGGGGCGCTCATTCACGCTTGGGTAACACTACCCAATTCCATCGCCCTATTATTTACCCTCTGGATGATTCCCGCCACCTTGATCGATAATTTCCTTAAGCCGATCTTAATGGGGCGCGGCCTGCCCATTCCCATGGTGGTGATTCTGCTAGGGGTGTTCGGGGGAGTGATCGCCTACGGGATTATTGGTTTATTCGTCGGGCCGGTTCTGCTCGGTCTCTGCTACGAGTTAGTTAGGGCTTGGATTGGCGAGGATAGCCCCGAACCAGTGGTAAATAGCCATGATCAGCCAATCTAAGGGCCGATAGAGCTAATTTTTACCTTGAAAAGGCTCACCGGTTTGGTAGTTGTCATCAGCGTCTGGGATTAGCTTGGGCGATTATGCAGAAACTGAACAAAATGCAAAAATATCTCCTACTTGACATCCTCGCCGCCGTAAAACGGACGGCGATTCCTCACCACGCCACTTTTTTAGGGTGGTCGCGTCAACGGGGTTGACGCAGATAGCGAAAAACGCTTAATTGCTTAAGTCTGACACTTTCGACCCGTCCGTTTTGAG
>NZ_JADBRW010000353.1:0-3801 GCF_020247025.1 Microcystis sp. M109S1 | reverse complement strand
GTGTCAGTCTGTAGAGCGACCATAAGACCAGAACAGAGTAAATCTGTTAAGGCAGGTGCGGAACCCCGCAAGGGAAAGAAGCAGAAACCCAAATCGTGAGGTTTGGGAATCACCGTCCGTTTACGGCGGTGAGGATGTCAAGGTTCTTAATATACTAGATGACAGTAGAGTCGCCCTAGAGGGTTATTGTAACCCCCCAGATCGCGCTTTTGACTTGCTTGATTACTAATTTACTATGTGTCTCCGCCGCTAGGAGTGTGATATGAATCGTCCTGGGAATCGGTTTACCGAATCACCGAAAACCCCCCCGACTCCTGAATTTCCACTTCAGGAAGTCCCCCTTGAATCCCCCCATACCGAGGCTGATTTAGCCGTAGAGTCAGCCACCCCCGCAGAGGTCAAACGTCAACAACCGATCCCCCCTCCCAGTCATCTGCGGCAGTATCGGGCGATCGGTCTCGTCTATGGCCATTATCAGCGATCGGAGGAACAATTAACTAAAGGCAATATTTTAACTGCCGATGGTACTCTGATCGATTCTGTGATTCTCGGTCGAGTGATCAGTTTGGTCAAAAATCATCTCGATCTGGAAAAACCGCATCTTTGGGTGGTTTATCCGCGCACCCGTCAGGAAAATGATGCCCTTCATGTTCAGATTGTCGGTGTTTGGGAACCAGAAACCCTGAAAAAGGAGGATGATCAGGAGATAGAGCCTCTCCTCGCTTCTACCCCGGGTTATTTCTCGATTCGAGGCGAAGTCATCTTTACCGAACGGGAAAATCAAGCGGTAGTGGTCAAAATCCGACAAATGCCCAAAACTGAAGCGGACAAACCCAAGTTTTTTAAACTAAAATTGCGCGGTACTTTATCTGGTAAACCGATCAGTCGTTTTTGGGATTTTCAGGTACAACTTAAAGGAGATGCCTTAACCATTTTGGAAGGTTTAGACCTCGGTTTTGCCAGCAAGAAAAAACCGATGGGTAAGGGAGGTTTTAAAAAGCCTTTTGATAAAAATCGTCATCTTTCGGGGGAAGGAGAAAAACGACCTTTTACCCCCGGACAATCCCCTATCCCTCGGCCTTCCCGACCAAAACCCGTATCGGAAAACTAATTTTTTTCTAAGGATGGGTGAGAAACCCATCCCTAGTCTAGGATTTGGTTTTGGGAGCTATTTGATACTTAGTATTGGGAATATAAGCGCGAATGTTATAACTATAATCTGTTCCCAAAATCTCGGCGATAAAAACCGCTAACTGAGTGCCTAAAATCGCTTCATCGGCAGAACTAAAAGATTTATAATCTTCTATTAACCATTCTTGACCACCATTAACTAAAGTACATCTAAATGTGCCAAGAGATTCGGCGATTTCTGTATGTTCTGTATAGTTTCTCGTTCTTACTTCCCCCCTACTATCTGCTCTCAAACATAATTGATTAAGTTCTGAATAAAATTTGGCAGGAATTTTGTCTAAATCACCCCCTTTAGTCACCCAATGCACAAAAAGATGAAAAGACCAAGGAAGATTGAGGTAGAGTAGATAAAATAAACCCAGAATAATTGTTAAATATAAGGAGGAAGTCAGGAATTTATCATATTTCCTTTTTCGGGATCGATTTAAACGTTTAGCTAAATCTAGCTTTGATCTTTTCATAAATTTTAATGAGTCAAAAGTAATTCGTAAAAAGTAAGATGTATAAAAAAATCTGGCGTTTTGCTCCGATTATCCTGTCTTTGAGTTTATTTATTCTAGCGGTCTGGGCAATTAGTCAAGAATTTAAACACTACACTTTTGCTCAACTGTTGGCTAGTTTGGATCATCTTACCACAAGTCGTAAGCTAGAAGCTATTTTTTGGATGGCTTTGGGTTATTTGTCGATGACGGGTTATGATCGCCTAGGTTTTTATTATATCAATCATCCCTTAGCTTTAGGCACTATTATCCGCGCTGCTTTTATCAGTTATGCTCTTGGTAATACCATTGGTTTGACCTTATTTTCTGGGACAGCAATTCGTTATCGTTTCTATACTCCTGCGGGGGTGGGGGTGGTGGATATTGCCAAAGTTATTACTTTTACCCATTTAAGCTTTTGGTTAGGAATGTTAGGGATTGGTGGTTTAAGTTTCCTCCTCGATCCCCAACGGATTCCTCAACTTTTAAAATTACCTTTTTTAACTACTAAACCTTTAGGAATAATTTTTTTATTGCTGGTTACGGGATATTTTTTCTTGACTCTCACCTATAAAAAACCAATAAGAATCGGCCAAGAAAACATCTATTTACCCTCTTGGACTCTTTCCCTGGCTTTGATTTTGTTGACTTTTATTGATTGGATATTAGCCGCTAGAGTTCTCTATCTTCTTCTCCCGGGCAGCTACAATACTTCGTTTTTAGGATTTTTCGGTCTCTATGTATTTGCCATGACGGCAGGGGTATTAAGCAATGTGCCGGGGGGAATAGGTGTTTTTGAGTTTATCATGCTGAGATTACGGCCAGAATATGTATCTAATGCCGAGCTTTTAGGTTCTTTAATCGCCTATCGAGCTATTTATTATTTCCTGCCTTTAATTGTCGCTTTTGTCTGGTTGTTGGGTTACGAGGCGCGCAGAAAATAAGGTCTTCAAATTAGCTTAAACGGACAAAAAAGGTCCCCATGCCGTCATAGCTGGGGAGCATCAATCTAGTAGGCTAAAGTTTCTAAAGTTTCCCGTAGATAGGAACAAATGCGAGCATCAGCATCGTCTCTATTTTTACCTGATTCTAGTTGTTCTTGCTGCCAACGCCGAAAACCGGAACTAGCGGCGATGGCTTGTTTTAAATGCTCCCAAGTGTGATGATCTTTGTGAAGTGGGGTGTCAGAAAATGTGATAGAGTCGCCCATCTTTACCTCTGGTGGTAGGGTTGCACTTTTTAACATAACTTAAAAATCGCTGAAAATTCTGATAACTGGGACACAATTAGGGTATGCTGAAAAAGTTTTTCCTGGAGGCAGGGTGTGGGGTGTGGGGTGTGGGGTTTTAGCGATTTTGAGGGTGTCAATTACCTAATTTTCAGGGAAAAAGTCCCGGAATTTTCCCCCCGATCACTCCTATGTCAGGCACTTTTTGAGGTCAAAAAAGTCCAAAAGTGTTATCCGACAAGGTTTTAGATTTATTCAGCAGACCCCAATTAGGCAGAAAAAGGTGTTGCCTAGCGGGAAAGCTGCGGGGATGCCAACACCTTTTTTGAGGAAATATAGCAGATTTTTAGGAGATTTGGCTGGTTTCTGCCGCTTCTTCCGCCTCCACTGCGGCATTTAAAGCTGCGGGGGGAATGGGGATAGGAAATACCGACGGCAGGTTAGCGGCGGCATCTTCGGGAGGCTGTCCGGAGTGAAAACGACGGTAGCTTAAAACACCGGCTACGGTGATTGCTCCTGTAGCGGTGGCAACCCCTAAAATAAGTTTGTTAGGATCGACATGGAAGCTGTTATTGCTGCCAAAAATGCCTTTAGCTTTAGCGAAAGGACAAGCGGAGGCACTGCCAGCATCAAGAGTACCTAAAACAATACCACTGACGAGGGTGGCACTAACGGCGATGGAGGTGAAAAAAGTTTTCTTCATAATTGCCTTGGAGATAGGTTGTCAATAGCGATTATACTTGCATTATAGATATTTGACAATCTCCGCCCTAAAAGTGCGGAGATTCTTGGGCTGAATCCTGCCTCTACTAGCAAAGCTAATTTTGGTCTTACAGCTTCATGTCTAGTCCGACTACACCTACAAGGCAAGCACTCTTAGGGACTACTCCCCAAGCGTAAATT
>NZ_JADBRW010000352.1:0-3990 GCF_020247025.1 Microcystis sp. M109S1 | reverse complement strand
TTGCTAATAAACATAGCAAAATTATAGATGATTTCCTGACCTAAGATCACATTTTATTCTTTTTTCAACTTCAATGTAAGAATCGAGAAAAAAGCAAAACCCTCCATTATACCATAAAAAAATTATGCAAGAGGTCTAATCAATTTCCACTTGATTCAATAAATCTCGATTAAGAGGCCATTCTCTCATGTCTCCACCTAGTGCGGGACCATTAACCGGATTGTTAACGCTTGCAGCCGTATCTAGAAGCATTTGATCGTAGGTAAAAGCTAAGACTCTATCCAATAAATCCTCGTTGGTATAAGTGAAAGCTTGACATCCTCACCGCCGTAAACGGACGGTGATTCCCAAACCTCACGATTTAGGTTTCTGCTTCTTTCCCTTGCGGGGTTCCGCACCTGCCTTAACAGATTTACAAAGAACCAGTATTAAAAACTTGATTTCTCACCATAACACCCCCTGCTTGTCTAGGTGTGGCAGTTGCCGCTAGACAAGCTAATTAGCCCTAGGCTATCTGTTTTTTTTAATCTCAACCTCGCTGACCTGAAGGGGAGTGGGGCTTTATATTTTTTTCCTGAATCTATCAGAAAGCCTAGCATTTATCGTATTACCATACTTAAATTGTAGTTTCCCGGAGGAAGTCAACTCTCGCCTCAATCCTTAAGAAATCCTCAAGAAATCCTTTCCCCGCTCTCGTTTCTGAATTGCCAAGAATTGCGTTAGAATTAAAGAAATATTACAAGTGGTTGACAAAAATGAGTAAGCCTGATAAAAAAGCCATTGCCCTCCAGTTAGAAAGTAGCAATTCTAAAGATCGTCTGCTGGCCTTGGCATCCCTGCGAGAAGTGACCCCGGAGGAAGCTGTACCCTTGATCAAAAAAGTCCTTTATGATGAAATGCTGCCAGTGCGATCGATGGCTGTCTTTGCTTTGGGAGTCAAACAAACCGAGGAATGCTTTCCTATCCTAGTGGATTTGTTAGCCAATGATGCCGATTATGGTATTCGCGCCGATGCTGCGGGGGCCTTAGGTTATTTAGAAGATATTCGCGCTTTTGAACCCCTACAACGGGCTTTTTACGAAGACACGCAATGGTTAGTCCGCTTTAGTGCCGCCGTCGCTTTGGGCAATTTGGGCGATATTCGGGCTAAACAGGTGTTATTATCGGCTCTCGATAGTAACGAAGCGGTTATTCAACAGGCCGCTATTGCCGCTCTTGGGGAAATCAAAGCAGTGGAAACCGTCGAGAAGCTTTTAACCTTTGTTAACTCCGATGACTGGTTAATCCGGCAGCGATTAGCGGAAGCTTTAGGCCATCTTCCGGCGGAAAAAACGATCGCGGCCTTAAAATTTTTGGTCAAGGACGAACATCCGCAAGTGCGCGAAGCGGCCCGTTTATCCTTGCAAAAATTGGTCTAGGGATAGGATAGAATAAATAATCTATTCTTCCAGAGCGATCGATCTTTGCCTACAGCCATTCATGGACATTCAAGAATTTATTAATCTCTGTGCGGGTAAATGGTTTTCTCAGCGTACCAGTTATCAATTAGCCGCTCAAAAAGTTGCCAATAATAAAGCAGAAATCACCATCGATTTGCTGGCTGCCGATGCTGCCGATGTGGTGCAATTATGTTTAGAAAATAACTGTCAGTCCCAGGCCAATCTAGGGGGATGGAAAGCGACTTGGGATAATTCCGTGGACTATGGACAACCGAAAAAAATCGGTTCTAGCTATTTAGTTTGGCTACCCTCAGAGAATTCTTGGCAAGGAAAATTAATCAAATCGGACGGTAAATCGGCAGCGCTGGGAGAATATCATCTCAGAAGCGATCAAGCTTTAACTTTAACCATCGAGGATAATCACCATCGTATCGAAGAAAGAATCTGGTTTGCTAGTCCTAATCTGAGATTGCGTACCAGTATTATCCAGTCGGCCAATGGCGATCGCCAGACGGTTTTCTATTCGGAAATTCGCAAAATGGTTGCTTCTAAGTAGCTGCCATCCCCAATGTCTGAGGTGGGGAAGACAGGGTTAATCTTCCACCACTCCAGTCAAATCCTCCTAACGTCGGCCGCGTTTGCTGCTGCCGAAACCACTGCGACTAGGGGTACGACGGGAACCGGAGGAACCGAAACTAGGAGAACGTTTGACATTATCAGATTTACCCGAATTCTTCAGGGTACTGGAACCATAACCGGAACCACTGGGTTTTGTGGTGGTTGTGGTGCTGCGATTGGGACTAGAGGAAGTATTACTGGGATAACGACGTAAATTGCCAGTAGAACGGAGAGTTTGCCGATTTTTGACCGCCGGAGGTGGACTATTATGTTTAGTCCGGTATTGATCTACTGCCTGATTATAGGTGGAACCGTGACCACCAAAACCGGTCATCACACCCCCCGGAGTATAGAGGGGAGGAACGTAATATTGAGGACGAAAGAGCAAACTACCCAAAGCTTGACCAGCAACAGCACCAAAAAAAGGACTCCAAAAACTCGATTCTTGCCGAATCACCACGGTTTCCTGTTGTCCGGTTTGAGGATTGTTCCGCACTTCCGTGACATTATGGACATACTCGATTTTAAAATCTTCGGTCATGTACAGGGTAGCCTGATCACCGTTGATTTCTACTGCGGTTTTTTCCCTTTTAGCGATAGCTTCATCGCTTAATCTAGCCATTTGGAGGTTAGTGCCGCGAAAGAGGGGAGAAGTCCCCGCAGGGGTGTTTAACAGCATTAAGGTATAAGTGCCATCTCCGTCATCGTAGGTAGCTTGTTGCACCTCGTAGCGACCGCTACTAACTTGATTGGATTGTTGTCTTACACTACTGTTATTAGCTGACGGTGACTGAGTCTGATTTGACGAGGAACCACAGGCCACCGTTGTGCAACAAAGGGTAAGAATTAAAAGGATTGTCGTTACTTGGCGCAGCATAAGGGCAAAATTAAGACTATAAAGGCAGTAATTCGGGGAAATTGAGTAATAGTTGCTCATTGGTCAATTCATCTCCCAATTGAGCAGGAGAAAAATGTACCTGAATCGCGCGCAGCCGACCTTGGTAGTGGAGGTTAATTATTGATTTTAAACCATCTTCTAGGGCCTCTCGATCGGCTAGGCTAGTTTCTAAAGCAGCACTCTCACCCTCGAAGGCTATTGTGATCATAACAACTAAGTTATCGGTGACGGGTAAAGTTAAGGGTTCGTTTTCCCCCACTTCCCCAGACACCGATTCACTTAGGTATCTGGCCGCAGAATCGGTAAACAGTTCGTTAACGTAGTCCCCTGCTTCCCCCTCATTCCAAAAAACATCGCCCTCATTAGCCACAGAAAACCAATAGAGGTTCATCTGCAGCAGATTTTGACAAATTTCTACTAAACCCTCTCCCATGACCTCTAAATCGCCTTCGGAATCGATCGCCTCCCGGCCGGCACGATTAAGAATACCGATCAGAGGTGCGATTTCTTGTCCGTAGAGATGCAAAAATAAGCGACAGACCACATAGCGAGTTTTACCCGCAAATTTCTTAAAGCGATCGCCTAAAGAACTCATAATAGACCTCTGGTAAAAATCAAAAATTGTCGTTAAGGTTAGGAGTCAGTAGTCTTGAAGTCATCAGCTCGATCAAGGTGATAAGGGCCAATTAATCGGATAAATAAAAGCTGATCAGTAGGGAGGCACAATTATTTGTAGGATGGGTTAGCGGTAGCGTAACCCATGCAGGTGTTGGGTTTCATGCTTCAACCCAACCTACCTTCAATTTGCCATTTTCTAGGCTCCTATGCCTTGATGCCCTGTTAACAGTCTATAATTAGGGTCTGCTGAAAAAGTTTTTCGGTGGTGGTAGGGTGTGGGGTGTGGGGTGTAGGGTTTTACCGATTTTCAGGTGGTCAACTACCTAATTTTCAGGGAAAAAGTACCTGAATTTTCCCCCTGATCACTCCCAGTCCGGTACTTTTTGATTGACAAAAAGTCTAAAAGTCTTACCCAAC
>NZ_JADBRW010000351.1:0-2684 GCF_020247025.1 Microcystis sp. M109S1 | reverse complement strand
TCAATATTCTCAAAAAGGGACTAAGTACGGTAGGGCATACCGAAACTAATACGCTTGGGGAGAGATTCCCTCTGGTTTGGTTGGATACGTCCTGCCAGATCAAGGAAACTCGATGAACCAAGAATCCCTCGCTTTTAGCGATGGGAGTGTCAATGGCAATGCTCTGTATCTGAAGCGGCGTATCTTCATTCTGCACTTGTACTTCTTTTAAGGCAGCAATGAAAGCTTTCCAATCCACCCCATTGCGGAAAATGAGGTCAACGGTGTCGAACATTTCGGCAAACAATTTAGTAAATTCGCCTGGTTGAAATTCACCACTGCTGGGGCGGCGTTCTTTTTGCCCATTAAGCAGGTAAATATACTGGCAGTCAATCTCATCCAGTTGGGTGGTGGCATCAATATTCCAATTTTCCACGCAAGCACCCGTCAGAGTAGCATGGCGCAAATCGGTATTGACGGCGTTGACTTCGGTGAGGTTTGCCCCCGCAAGGTTGGCGTATTGCAAGCTGGCTTCACTGATATTCGCTAGGCGCAAGTTGGCAGTTTGCAGGTTTGCCCCGTCTAGGTATGCCCCCCGTAAATTGGCTTGGGCAAAGTCTTTTCCGCTTCCGGTGCGGGAATCAATCAGAAATTCTCTAATTTGGGGATTGGCTAATAAGGTATTGCCGGGGCGGGCTAATTCCAATTTAATTGCCTGCTTGAAGCAGGTTTTTTTCAGGATGGCGCGGTTGAAGTTGGTATTTTTCAACCTCGCACCCGTGAAATCTGCCTCGGTTAAATTAGCTTGAAAAAAGGATGTGCCACCAATAGCAGCAAAGGCTATCACAATTTGACGCAACCAAGGATCTCGGCTTTCCTGTTTGAGGGTCAGCCAACCGAGGCAAAAGTAAAATAGCGTCAAGGCTACGGCTACGGCTACGGCTACGGCTACGGCTACGGCTACGGCTCCGGCTCCGGCTCCGGCTCCGGCTACGGCTACGGCTACGGCTCCGGCTACGGCTACGGCTAGGGCTACGGCTCCGGCTCCGGCTACGGCTCCGGCTCCGGCGAAGACTACGGCTACGGCTACGGCTACGGCTACGGTTACGGCGAAGACTACGGCTACGGCTACGGCTCCGGCTCCGGCTACGGCTCCGGCTCCGGCGAAGACTACGGCTACGGCTACGGCTACGGCTCCGGCTCCGGCTACGGCTCCGGCTACGGCTCCGGCGAAGACTACGGCTACGGCTACGGCTACGGCTACGGCTCCGACTCCGGCCAAAATATTTTGACGCCAAGTGACAGCGCAAAAACAGATGAGAAAAATTAAGGTGGACCTACCAGCAACTTGGTTTTGTGTACTGGATGAATCAAAAATTAAGCTCACCAGATAAGCGGCTACGAGGGAAAAAAAACTCGAAATCACAATTAACACCAAAGCCAACCCCAACAAAATCACCACCCACCGCTTCGGCAATCCCGCCGTCGCCCCAGCAAACTTCACCCCCGTCAAATTCGCCCGACTAAAATTTGCCCCGCGTATATCACAGCCACTGAAATCCGCCTCTGCTAAGTCCGTGCCGCGAAAGTTACCGCCTCGCAAGGATTCCCCCCGGAAATCCCGCCGCCCGTTTTTGTACTGTTCAATAACTGCTGCTGCCTTCATCGCTTGCAAAATTGCCATACTATGCCCTCAATCTTACTGCAAGTCAGAAAGCGGGTTTCTTTAGAGAATCCGATTGACACTCCCACCCCACTAAGCACTTCGGGATTCTTGGTTCAACGAGTCCACGTTCAAAAACCTGGCATTTTTATGGGCAATCGCGTCAGGTTCCACACCTCACGTTCTAGAATATATCTGGATTTCCCCCATAGATAAGCTAAACGGCTTTTACTTCGGATCACCGATATAGACTCCAAAAGGGTTATAGCTATTGGATCATGCAGGTTAAGCGCCGTTTAGCTTATCTACTACAATAGCCGAAAACCCCTATCTATCAATGGATACACCCATTAACCTTTCTTAATCTACTAAGTAATTTTCTATGGAGAGTTAAATTATGTCATCAACTGCCTACGAAACTGATTATAATCAATGGCTAAAAGAGACGGTAAAACAGTTACAAGAGCGTAATTTTGAGCAGGTGGATTGGGATAATTTAATTGAAGAAATCGAGAGTATGGGAAAAAGTGATAGACGAGCTTTAATGAGTCTGTTAACCCGTCTTATCGAACATCTTTTAAAGCTGGCTTATTGGCAAGAAGAAAAAAAACGGTCAGGTAATCATTGGGCGGCAGAAATAGTCAATTTTCGCGCCCAAATTCAGCATCGTTTAGAAGATAGTCCCAGCTTACGGCCAGAATTAGCTGCTATGTATGATAAGGTTTATCCAGTGGCGATTAAATCGGTTTCTCAGCTTTTTTCCCTCAATTCAGACGCTCATATATCCCTCGAACAAACATTAGATGATAATTGGTTTCCCCCGGCTGAAAAATAGTTCTTATAGCAGTTATCTTAATGGTGAGGTATGAAGTTTTCGTTTTGGGGAGATGGGAGATTATTTTTATACTAAATCCTGTTTTAAAAAGATGATAACAATCAGTCATAAGTTAGCCAATGATAGTTAGTCAAGTTTTTAATTTCATTAGTCATTGTTTCGAGATACTGACAACGAGTTATCAGAATTTATTCTAGTTCTTCAATT
>NZ_JADBRW010000350.1:0-2867 GCF_020247025.1 Microcystis sp. M109S1 | reverse complement strand
CTGTTTAGGAATTGACGCGGGAATTGAAAGTTTTGTGGCTACTTCACGGGGAGATTTAATCAAAGCCCCTCGATTTTTGTTGAAAGTACAGAGTAAGCTTAAATTGCTACAAAGACGCTTGAAACATCAAGTCAAAGGCTCAAACAGTTGGTTGAAACTACAAGATAAGATAGCGAGATTACACGAAAAAGTGTCTAATACTCGTAGAGATTGGCACTTTAAACTAGCTCATTACCTTTGCGATCTTGCTGATAATATTTTCGTTGAAGATATTAACTTCGTTTCCTGGTCTAGAGGAATCGTTAGAAAACAATCTCTGGATTCGGGCATCGGTAGTTTTATTAATGAGATATTACCGTTTGTCGTTTGGAAACGGGGAAAATATTATCTTAAGGTTGATAAAAACGGAACTTCGCAAGAGTGTCCTAATTGTGGTGCGATTACCGGCAAAAAGTCGTTATCGGAAAGAGTTCACCGGTGTGATTCTTGCGGCCACATTGAACCAAGAGATACGGCATCAGCGAAGGTAATCGAGAACCGAGGAAAAAACGCGGTCGGACTGACCGTGTTAGAAAACGCTCGCGGAGGCGATTTGACGGGGATCGACCGGGTTAAACCAGGTCGATCTAGTTAAAAGCCTAAGAACCGAGAATCCCCCGCTACAGCGCGCGAGCGGTTAGCGGGGGAGAGTCAACACGGTATTTTCCCTAGATATTGTTTCTGACTACCAGCTAGACTTGACCACACCGGGTAAAAGACCTTGGTGGGCCCATTCGCGTAAAACGTTGCGGGATAAACCAAAATCGCGATAGTATCCTCTCGGTCTGCCAGTCGTTAAACAACGGTTGCGGTGACGACTGGGAGCGCTATTGCGGGGTAATTCCTGTAATTTTTGGTGAATTGCCAGTTTTTCTTCAAAATCTTCGGCGGTACGGAATTGTTCTTTTAGTTCCGTCCGTTTAGCTTCGTATTTTTGTCTGAGACGATCGCGTTTTTTCTCGCGTTCTACCATCGATTTTTTTGCCATGGGGTTTCTCGAAAAAGATTTAACCTGTAAAGACAGCATTTTCCATTATAACCTGAATCTCTCCTTGGCCGTTAGATGATAATTCTACCCGCTTCCTAACACCAGTGACAAAGGCAACATTTCCTGATATTAATTCTTAAAGTCCTGGTTGCAAATTTTCTATGTCTGAACCGCCTCAATTTCTCCAACAACGTCTTTTTTATCAAGGTCGCGTCTTTCAATTTGAAGTCTCGAAACTGCGTTTACCTAACGGTGTCGAGGGAGAATGGGAATGTGTCCGTCATCCGGGTGGCGCTTTAGCAGTTCCAATCACCAAGGAAGGTCAATTGGTTTTAGTACGTCAGTATCGATTTAGTTTGCAAGCTCGAATTCTGGAATTTCCCGCCGGAACGATCGATGAAGGAGAAGACCCTGCTACGACGGTAAAACGAGAATTAGAGGAAGAAGCGGGCTATCGGGCCCACAATTGGCAATCTTTGGGTAAATTTGCCCTGGCACCGGGTTATTCCGATGAATACATCTATGCTTTTCTGGCCCAGGATCTGGAAAAATTAAGCTTGCCCCCCGCTCAAGATGCCGATGAAGATCTAGAAGTGGTTTTTATGAGTTTTGAGGAAATGGAATCAGCGATCGCACGGGGAGAATCGATCGATGCTAAAACTATTACTAGCTTCTATCTGGCCCGTTTAGCTGCTATAACTGGACTTTCCCGTTGACAAAAGGCCATAACCTGTGCTGTAGGAGGAATTGAGAGAATTTACGATACCCCGTTACTGGGTACAAATCAAGGAAACCCCTAATAAATCTAACGCATGATTGTTGCAGTTCAGTCGGTCGAGTTATCTTAGCAAAACGATAACTTACCTCTCTAATCGTACATTCTACTGTATTCAAGCAAATCGTCCCCAAGTCCTCCCATAAAGTCCGAAAGTAATATAGTCTAATCCTTCTATCGGTTTTACTAATTCATTGATTGGCTCTTCTGGTTTCTGTGTGGAAACGGGGTCTATACTGATAGTTTCTTCAGCAAAATAGTCCTAAAAGTCTTTCCCAGTAAACATTTCACGATTCTATAAGCAAAAATTATCACACAAAGTCGAGAAGAGCCATTGATTTTCTTTTACGTTGGTTAAAATTCCTCTATCGCTTACCCAGACCACATTCTCAATCCCCCAACCTTTTCTGACTTTCTCAATTTGTCTGGCTAAGGTGGCACTATCGGATGTGTTTCCTTCAAAGACTTCTACCGCTATCGGACAACCCTTAGCTTAACATAGTAGGCCAAAAACTATCTGAGTTTTCCCTTTCTTTTTATCTCGATTGTAACGCCCCTTTGAGAGCCAGTTTCAGATTGTCGATAATATCATCGGGTAATTTTGAGAGGTTGGCAAGGGTTCTTTTTTTGACTTGATCTCCTTCTCGGTAAGAATCAGGTCGAAGAACGGCGGGGGGGGAATTACGGTTAGGAACTTTTTCTATATAGGGCTTGCTGAATAAATGTGAAATGTAGGCAAGGTAAGGGTTTTGTGGCTTTACGAGCGAAACAGGTGCAAGATTTTGAGAGAATCGTCGTTCAAAACCTTGCGTCTTCATCGGCCCGCGTCCTGTAGGGGCGAAGCATTCGGGCAATAACCTATCGGTGAAACCGTAGATTTTCTATCCGAATGCTTCGCCCGTACTTTTTGCCGCCAACCCTATATACTTGACATCCTCACCGCCGTAAAACGGACGGTGATTCCCAAACCTCACGATTTAGGTTTCTGCTTCTTTCCCTTGCGGGGTTCCGCACCTGCCTTAACAGATTTACTCTGTTCTGGTCTTATGGTCGCTCTACAGACTG
>NZ_JADBRW010000035.1:0-4180 GCF_020247025.1 Microcystis sp. M109S1 | reverse complement strand
GTCGGGTTTTGAATGGTTGTCATCCGTTATGATAATTGTACCAGAAGGCAATTGATAGCCTGTTAAATTCCCTTGTTTCCACCACCTCCAAGCCGTTCGATAACTTATTCCTGTTTTTTTTGCATAGTCTGATAGTTTCATATTTATATATTACCATGCTTGACTATATCTGACCATATTTGCATTGAAACTTTACAATACTAAATCCGTTGAGTATAGGCTACATATCAGGATAGGCAAGAGACAAAAGGCAAAAGGAGGAATAAATAATCAGTTTTTAATAACAGGATTTAGTATTACTGTTTACTGTTCACTGAAAATACTCCCCACACCCTGCCCCCAGGAAAAACTTTTTCCACATAGCCTAACTAACTCAACGCTTCAAAATAATCGCGAATTTGATTATATAGCTGGGATTGACGCAGTTTTTGCAAAGCTTTCAACTCAATTTGTCGTACCCTTTCCCGGGATAATTCCAAAGTGCGACCGATATCGGCTAAAGAATGGGATTTACCATCGAGAAAACCATAGCGCAATTCAATTACTTGTCGTTCGCGAGTGGTTAAATCTGCCAATAGTTCTCTGATATCTCTTTGCAAAGATTCATAGACAAAATGATTTTCTGAAGACACTGCTTCGGTTTCCAAAAGGTCTAATAATTCCGTATCTTTTTCCTTACCCACTTTTATTTCTAAGGAAACCGAACGCGGCACTGTCATCAACAATTCCCGCACAGCTTCAGGAGTCAGAGCTAACTCTTGGGCAATTTCCTCTACGGTCGCAGTGCGACCGCGCATTTGCGAGATTTTCCGTTGTGCCTTCTTAATTCTGTTGAGTTTTTCGGTAATATGAACCGGTAAGCGAATAATCTGGCTTTGAGTTGCGACCGCTCTTGTAATTCCTTGACGGATCCACCAGTAGGCATAGGTACTAAAACGATAGCCTTTGGTGGGATCAAATTTCTTGACGGCGCGTTCTAAACCCAGGGTTCCCTCTTGAATCAAATCCAATAATTCTAAACCGCGATTCTGATATTTTTTGGCCACCGACACCACCAGACGTAAATTGGCCTTGATCATCTGTTCTTTGGCACAGGTACCAAGGGCAATAATTTCTTCTAATTCCCCCACTTCTAAGCCCGCTAGGTGCGCCCAACGCTGGTTTCCTGCTTTTAAAGCATTTTTTAACTCAGACACCCTGATTTGGGCGGTTTTTGCCCAGCGTTCTAGGGAGGGACGATGGGCTAATTGAGCGGTTAGCTGATCGCGCACCTCAATTAACTTGACAAATTGCTGTACTTGTGCATCACCTTGTTTAACGGCGGCGGCGCATAATTTCAGTAAAGACAGATGACGCTGTACCTGTTGCGCTTGTTCAACTTCCTCGTCCCGTTTGAGCAGAGGCACTCTGCCAATGTCTTGTAGGTATAAACGTACTAAATCGGTAGTTGTGCCGTTGCTGTAGCTTTTTTCGGGACTAGATACTAAATCATCTTCCAAATCACTGCCGAGAAAATCTTCATCCAGGTCGATCGAGTTTTCCTTCAGTTTTAAGATAGAAAAAGAGGGAGAGATAAATTCAGTTTCGAGCGTCGAGGGGTTAATTGCAGACATGATGGCTTCTCTACGGCGACTGTGATAGGAATTAGAAACTTTTAAATCGTTTTCCGTAGTCATAGCTTTCCCACTTGAGCGAGGAAATGATGCAGTCGGGAAAATTTTTTTCTCAAAAGTATTTATGATGGAGTGATTTTCCCTACAGTCCTATTCCTATCTATTCCTGATTTTCCAGATAATTACTGATCTCTTCTAGTTTAGCCAGGGCTTTTCCCGACTGTAAAGATTTTTGTGCTTGCCGGAAACCCGTGGGGATATCCGGGGCAATTCCACAGCGCCAAAGATAAAAACCACCGTTAAAAATTGCCGCATCGGTTAATTCATTGTTTTCTCCAGCTAATAAACCCTTTAATTTAGCGGTGAGCATCTCTAAAGATTCGAGGGGATAATCCGAGGGACAGAAGCCATAATCGCGAGGATTTAGGAAAAATCGCTGAAAGGAAGGGGGATCGGTGGGATTTCCCAGACCAATAATCGCCGTCCGATTACAGGCTAAATCACAACTCCCCTCTAATCCTTTCACGGTGGTGAAGTGAGAGATATTTCTCAGGGCGAAAGTTTCGCGAAAACGATCTTCGGTGGGGGGATGAACAAAACCCGATATCTGATGAATATTACCCACAAAAGGCGACCACATTAACTCTACCGTGGCCATGGGCGGACGTTTACCGATTTGCTCCCGATAGGTAACAAAATTCTCTACTAGGGGAAAATGGCGCGGAATATAGAAAAAAGTCAATCCTGTGGTGATTAAACAGTCTTTCACTGCTGCTAAGGATAATTGACTAAAATCTGCTCCTAATTGCTGCCAGATTTCCCTCAGGGAAATGCCGTATTTAGTCGGCATTTGATCGCCCCCGTGCAGGACTACGGGAACCCCCGCCGCCGCTAAGATTAAAGTAGTGATCGGAGTAACTGGGGCAGTGCGAGAGCGTCCATCGTAGGGATTGCCAAAAATAGCGATCGGATGCTGAAAAGAGGCTGATTCTAGGGGTATTTGCGGGCCAAGCTCGGCGTAGGCATCAAGCATTCCCGCTAACTCATCGCTGGTGGGGCGTTTAATGCGATGGGCAATCATAAAAGCACCGATTTGGGCCGGGGTTGCCTCTTGGGTTAACATCATCTTGGTGGCCATTGCCGCTTCGGGACGGGTTAAATTTCTGCCCGTATGGGTGCCACTACCGATCACTTTTAATAATTCTCGAAAAGTATCACTCATCTCAAGGAAGAAAATAAAGAGTAAATGGGATTGATGGGGATTTCTAAGGCTGGACGGGGTGGTTTTCTAAGCTTTTAACCACACTTTGATTCATTTGCCGCACTAATTGACAAAAATGAGCGATCGGTGGTATCTGTAGGCGATCGCTCGTGGTGACAAGGACTACCTGACGGGTGAGACGATGACTAAATTTACCATTGTTAAGATGGGGATTTTCGCTACTAGGGGAAGCAAGAGGACGAATGGCGAGGGTGGCATCGCTACGGGCTTCCATCAGGGCAGATTGGGGCAGAAGAGCGATAATATTACCCTGACGCACCACACCGCGAAAAGCATCGAGGGTGTTTAATTCCATGACAGTTTTCAGGTGGGCATCCTGACGGGAAAACCATTCTTGTACTAATCTTTGCATTCCGTAGCCGTCTTTGAAAACCACTTGCGGATAGGGGATTAATTCTGACCATGGTACTTCTTTGTATTGGGCGAGGGGATGATTAGCGGCCATGAGAATTTCGATCGCTTCTTGGTATAACATTTCTACCACCATCTCCGGACTAGAGGTGAGAAAACGATTATTCATTACCAACGCCACATCTACTAAACCATCCCGCAGCACTTTTAATGCGCGATCGCTGCCTAGGGCTGTAACTCTTAACTGAACTTCTGGGTATTCAGCACAAAATTTCGGCAAAATCGGCGGTAAATAGTGGGCGCACACGGAATGAATGGCAGCCACGCACAATTCTGGCTGTTTTCCTGCCTGTAGGTCGGTGATTTCCTCGTGAACATTCGTCCATTCTTGACAAATCCGTTTCGCCCGGGGCAGTAATTTCTCCCCGGCAATGGTTAACTTCGCTTGGGCGGTACGATGGAAAAGAGGTAAGCCCAAATCGGTTTCTAGGGATTGAATCTGGCGGCTGATAGTCGATTGGGTGACTCCACACTGGCGTGCCGCTTGACCGAAATTGCCCGTATCGGCTACGGCTAAAAAGGCTTGCAATTGCTCGATCCGCATTCTTTCTCGTTTTAATTACATTCCTTGACGCTCCCCGCTCTAAAGAGACGGGGATTCTTCGTTCATTGAGTCTCCGTTAGCAAGCAGGATTTCTCCAACCAACCAAGAGGGAACCTCTCCCGAAGCGTGTAAAGTTTGCGTGCGCCCCACGCTACTTAATCCCTTTTGCAAGATGTTTAAAGCGGCGTTTCTATCTCGACAATCTGTGTATCCACAATGAGGACAAACATGGGTTCGAGTAGATAGCGACTTTTGGACTTTTTGCCCACAATTAGCACAATTTTGAGACGTATTATGAGGTGAGACAGCTATAGTTAACTTGCAGTATTT
>NZ_JADBRW010000349.1:0-5653 GCF_020247025.1 Microcystis sp. M109S1 | reverse complement strand
TGTAGGGTGCGTTACGCTAACGCTAACGCACCAATCCCAGTTAGAAACCCAACATTATTGACGACATTGGTGTGGTTGGGTTTCGCTCAAGCGTCGCTAATATTTGACAGACAAGAGTTATTATTGCTCAACCCAACCTACGGCTACTTAAATTTCCTAGCAAGAGTCTGTCAAGGTCTCTGTTTTGGATTGCAATCTTTACCGATGAGATAAAAGCAGACCATGGGGGAATTTTCCCCAGCACATATAAGCAAATTTGTCAAGATGCTGGAAAAATTTTCTTTGCTTTTGCGATCGATTATCGATAGCGTTTTCAGAGAACTTCTCCGAAGACGTTTTCGCGGCACTAAAGCTCTGCAAGAATTATCACTTTAAGCGGTGACATTTTCTGTTTCTGCTGGTTGAATTTCCGGCATTTCTACTTTAATTAAACTCACTCTAGCACGATAAAGTAGTTTTTCCCCATGACGATAGCCCCGATAACGAACTATAACGGGTGTACCAATTGCTGCTTGACCATCGATCAATTGATGGATTTGCGGATCGTAACCGACATGATCACCGACACTGTCAATTGGTTGCACTCCCCAGCGCTCCAGTAACTGCATAATCGGTTTAACTAGGGAGAGGATTTTGACGGCTGCTAGGTTGGGATTTTTGCGGGCAACGGCCTCGGCCGTGGGCCATTGAACTAACCAAGATTCGATCGCTTCGATGCTTTGACGTTGAAATTCTGCGGCTAATTCTTCTTTTTGCTGGTCTAATTTTTGCTGTAAATTTTGATACTCTTGTTCGATAATTTTTGATTCCCCTGAACGATACTCTGTCCCCATCGTCGGGATTTGAAAATGAGCGAGGAGATCGCTAACTGGCAGCTGCAGCGCATTAGCTAATTTCACCAAAGATTCAGAGGATAATTTGGAGATTAAGCCATGGCGAACTCTCTGCAATTGCCAAGAAGATAGACCCGATAACCGACTCAATTCTTCCAGATTTTTACAGCCAATTTCTGCCATTAACTGCTCTAATTTTTGCCGATGATATTTATATAGGGACTCATTCATGGGACTTCTCAGCTTAAGCGATGTGTTTAGCTAAAACGGATTTAGGAGCGCGACGAACTAGACAGAGAATTGTTTCTTTACCGAGACGCTGATGAGCTGCAAAGCGATGGCAACCGGAAAAACCGTAGTAGTTACCATCCACCTCCAAAACATCGATCGGTTCTCGTAATCCCTCCTCAGCGATCGATTGCATCAACTGATTAACTTTTTCGGGATCGGTTTGTCGCGGTAAAGGACGACGAATTTGGGACAGAGGAATGTTTTTAATTTCCATAGTGTCTTCACTATAGCACATTTAGGCTAAACTGAAGATAAGTTGACTCGGTTGCTGATGCAGTGGTCTGCCTCGCTGCCGATAGTTTTCTGGCCACAGACAAGATTCTATCACCCAATCCTCTCCTTTTCTGACTATGACTATTCCTCCTATCAATGAAAAAATTATCCAGCAAAATAGCACCAATGCTTCCTATCAGCGCGGTCAATATTATTACGATAACGGTGCAGTTATTTCTCTTTGGCAACGGGGGCAAAATCTGCAAGCTTTAGTGAGTGGTAGTGAGGTTAAACCCTATCGAGTTGCCATGGATTTTAACCAAGATAATCTTGAGAATGTCTGCTGTTCCTGTCCCTACGATTACGAAGGTTGGTGTAAGCATATTGTGGCGGTTTTATTAACCTGTTCTCGTCAACCGGAATTAATTATCAAAAAAGCTTCTCTAGAGGAGTTAGTGACACCGATCGATGAAAGTAATTTAAGAAAATTGCTTAATCATTTAGTGGCTAAACACCCAGAAATTATCGAGACAATTGATAAATTTTTATTTCCAGCTACCCCAGTTAATAAAGCGGGAGGGAAGATAACTATTAATGTCAAAGCTTATCGTAATACTGTCCGTAATGAACTGCGGCAATCCCTGCGAGCGATCGAAGAAGATTACTACGAAGAAGATCCAATTTCTGATGAAATTTATGCCCTAGTGGATGAGGCCAAAGATTATTATCAAAAGGGAGAACCGGATAATGCGATCGCTATTTTAGAAGCAATTATTAGTGCCTGTATCGAGGAATGGGATAATTTAGAAGATTACGGTGCTGTTAATGATGATTTAAGTGCCAGAATCGATCGGGTTTTAACTGCATCAATTTTAAGTAAAGAATTTAATCCCCAAGAAAAGCAAGATTTAAGGGAAAAGATCGAGCAATGGCAGCATGAATGGAGTGCCGATTTTGAGATGAGTTTAGCAGCCTTACAACAGGGATGGGACGATCCAGTTTTAGAGAATATTTTACGAGGAGAATCGGCTAATTTTTCAGAAATGTGGTCAGAGAATATCCCCGATTATGCCCAAACATTAACTTCTATTCGCTTAGAAATTTTCGAGAAACAGGAAAAAGATCAGGAGTATTTGAATCTAGCTTTAGCTTCAGGACAAGTGATAGAATACCTAACTAAGTTAGTCTATCTCGATCGCATTGATGCAGCGATGGCAGCGGCCAAAAATATGATAACTAAGAACGATGAAGCTTTCTTTTTTGCCAAAGCTTTACGGGATGAATCCGCTCCAGAATCCGCTCTAATAATTGCCCAGATTGGTCTAAATTTGCCAGGGAATTATTATTATCAATTAGCTCTCTGGACAAGTGAACTAGCGCAATCTTTAGGGGATATAGATATAGCTTTGGCTGCTAGAATTAAGGCATTTCAAGACCAACCTTACTTTTCCCATTACCAAAAAATTGAGTCTTTAGCTGGGGAAGATTGGCCCGATTTAAAATTAGACTTGTTAGATTACTTGCGCGAGTTTAGCGGTGGACGTTCCACAGAGGCTAAAATTGATATATTTCTCCACGAAAATTTAGTTAGAGATGCAATTGAAGTGGTTTCTGGTAATTCCTATGTGCAGTCTCACCTAATTTGGCGGATAATGGATGCGGCTGCTAGCGTCGATCCTAACTGGGTAATCGATCACGCACGTCCTCCTGCGGAAAAGATACTAGACGAAAAAAAGGCTGATCGCTACGAAGAAGCGATTAAATGGCTAAAAAAAGCTCGTAATGCCTTTTATATGTCGGGAAGACGGGAAGAATGGCAAACTTATCGGGAAAGTTTAATTAAGGAACACGGACGCAAATCGAAATTTATGGGGTTATTCAAATATCAGGATTTACAATAATTTAAGCTTGTAGCCGTCAGTTATCGGCTAAAACAGGGCTGTTTTTAGCTTGTGGCAGAGGAATTGTCCTAATCTTAAGTCTGTGATGTTTCGACGCAAAGTAGAGTATAATAGAAGATTGGTCTAAACTTATCTCCAGACTACTTATACTGAATATTCATTGTCAAAAAATATGACTGAAACTATTCGCTTTTTGATGTGTTCTCCCGATCATTACGATGTGGATTATGTGATTAATCCTTGGATGGAGGGCAACATTCACAAATCTTCCCAGGAAAAAGCTAGGCAACAATGGCAGCAGCTTTATCATATTCTCAAAGATCGGGCGCTCGTGGATTTAGTCACACCAGAAAAAGGCTGGCCTGACATGGTTTTTACCGCTAATGCAGGTTTAGTTCTGGAAAAAACTGTCGTTTTAAGTCGCTTTTTGCACAAAGAAAGACAGGGAGAAGAACCCTATTTTAAACAGTGGTTTGAAGATAACGGTTTTACGGTTCATGAACTGCCAAAAGATTTACCCTTTGAAGGTGCAGGAGACGCATTATTAGATCGGGAAGGACGTTGGTTATGGGCAGGATATGGCTTCAGAACCGAGTTAGATTCCCACCCTTTAATCGCTAAATGGCTCGATATCGAGGTTTTATCCCTACGTTTAATCGATGAACGTTTCTATCACCTTGATACCTGTTTTTGTCCCCTTAGTGGTGGCTATCTTCTCTACTATCCCGATGCTTTTGATGCCTATTCAAATCGGTTAATTGAGTTAAAAATTCCCGAAGAAAAACGCATTATCGTTGAAGAAGCCGATGCGGTTAACTTTGCTTGTAATGCCGTGAATATCGGTCAAGTAATCGTCATGAATAAAATTAGTGACGATTTACAATATAAGTTAGCAGCAAAAGGCTTTGAAGTGGTACAAACTCCCCTGACGGAATTCTTAAAAGCAGGAGGAGCCGCTAAATGTTTAACCCTGCGTACCACGGAACCCTTAATTCCAGACCATCGCGCTAATGTCACCATTGAAAGTCGCATTCTCCAGTTAGAAGGTCATCTCCTCGACGCGGGAATTATGAATAAAGCTCTCGATGTTGTGGTAGGAAATGGCGGCAGTTTCAAGGTTTTAAACTTCACTTTAGGGATTGAGCGCCAAAGTACCTCCTCAGCAGAAGTGCGCGTTTCTGCACCCTCCCACGAGGTAATGGAGGAGATCATGGTACAATTGATCGACCTCGGTGCGGCCGCTCGTCCCCAAGAAATCTGTGATGTCAATACCGCAGTGGTGACACAAGATGGGGTCGCTCCCGATGATTTTTATGTCAGCACCATCTATCCCACGGAAGTGCGGGTGAATTGTGAATGGGTGCGGGTGGAAAATCAACGCATGGATGCAGCCATCGTCGTCGCTGAAGGTCCGGAAGGCAAAACGGCGAAATGTACTCTCCTGCGGGATTTAAAAGCTGGCGATCGCGTTATGGTGGGAGTTGAGGGCATCCGTACTATCCGACAGGCGGAATCCCGGGAACAACGCAACAGCACCCAGGAATTTACCTTTATGGGTGCGGGGGTTTCCAGCGAGCGCCGAGTCGAGTTAACCGTGGAGCAGATTGCCTGGGAAATGCGTAAAATTCGCGACCAAGGCGGTAAAGTGGTGGTAACGGCAGGTCCAGTGGTCATTCACACCGGAGGAGCGCAACATCTCTCCCGTTTAATCCGCGATGGTTACGTTCACGCTTTACTGGGAGGGAATGCGATCGCAGTTCACGACATGGAACAGGCGATCATGGGTACTTCTTTAGGGGTAGATATGCAGAAAGGTATCCCCGTACGCGGTGGCCATCGTCACCACCTGAAGATTATCAACCTCATCCGTCGCCACGGCAACATCGCCAAAGCTGTATCGGCCGGGGTATTGACAAAAGGCGTAATGTATGAATGCGTCAAGAATAATGTCCCCTTCAGTCTAGCTGGTTCAATTCGCGATGATGGTCCGCTTCCAGATACGGAGATGGATTTAATTAAAGCACAGGAAGAATATTCCCGCTTAATTCAAGGTGCAGACATGATTCTCATGCTGTCTAGTATGCTCCATTCCATCGGTGTGGGCAATATGACACCGGCAGGGGTAAAAATGGTCTGTGTTGATATTAACCCGGCCGTGGTGACAAAATTAAGCGATCGAGGTTCCGTAGAATCCGTCGGTATTGTCACCGATGTGGGTTTATTCCTGAGTCTGTTAACCCAACAGTTGGATAAATTAACCCGTCCCTTGGTAGAAACGGTTTAAAACCCGTAGGGTGGGTTAGCAAAGCGTAACCCACCAATTCCGAGGTTAGCAAAGCGTAACCCACCAATTCCGAGGTTAGCAAAGCGTAACCCACCAATTCCGAGGTTAGCAAAGCGTAACCCACCAATTCC
>NZ_JADBRW010000348.1:0-6058 GCF_020247025.1 Microcystis sp. M109S1 | reverse complement strand
TAATCTCTCGAAGTAAAAGTGAAGGGAATTTCTGAAATGGAATTCAGTCTGTCTATATTTGACTATACTTTTACTAACTATGAATTAGGAAGTGGGGTAGTGGGGTAGTGGGGTAGTGGGGAAATTGAACTAAAACCCCAAAACCCCAAAACCTAAAACCTGCCTTCTGCCTCTTGCCTCTTGCCTCCTCTAACATCTTCCCCAACAGCCAACCCCTAACGCTCCTTTTGCCGAGGTTATCTGCTATTTTCCAATAAAAACCTTCTTTCTGCCCGAACAATTGCCTCTCTAGTGGCTAAAACTGCTTCTGTATCCACCGAAAGAGAAGTCACACCCCAAGCAATCAGATCATCGATAATTTCAGGATACTGAACGATGGCCATGCCGCAAACGGAACAGGGAATCTGTAAAACTTTTGCTTGAGTGATAATTTGTTTTAAAGCTGCCCTGACTGCGGGATGACGGGCGTTAAAATATTCTGAGAAATCTTCTCGATCGCTACCTAAAAGTAATTGAGTTAAATCATTAGTACCAATAGCGATTAATTGTACCCCCGCTTGCACATAATCCCCCAATTGAAAGATTACCCCCGGTACTTCCACCATTATCCCCAATTGAAAAGAAGGGACTTGAGTGAGTAAAGCCGATTGTACCCGTTGCCGGCAAAAAATAAATTCTTCCACTCCGCGGACAAAGGGAAGCAGTAAATTAATATTGGTGGCGCTGGTGGTTTGTACCCGTCGTAAAGCTTGCAATTCCAGATCGAATAGAGTCGCATCTAATATATAACCATGGGTTCCCCGACTGTCTTTAGCCGAATGTTGAGCATCAAAAGAACGGTAAAATAAAGGCTTAGGCTGGATACTAAGGGCAAATTGTGCGATTAAATCACTTAATCTCTCGATTAATTCCCCTTGATGCTCTGGTGTTAACCATTCTTCTAGGCTACGCTGGGAAAGTAACTCTAAAATCATCCATTCTGAGCGCAATAAACCGATCCCATCAATAGGCAGATTTTGGATTCTGGCAATACTTTCAGTTTGACTGAGATTAACCATCAAACGGGTGGCAATTGCCGTCCCGTCGGTTTCTCTGGGTGGTGATGGAGGTAAGGAAATATTTTCCTGAGATGCTAGAGAAATAATTCCCCTCGTACCATCTACTAAAATTATCTCGCCTGAGCGGATAATTTCCGTGGCATTTTTCACCCCGACAATGGCAGGAATGGCTAATTCCCGGGCTAAAATAGCTCCATGGCTAGTCATTCCCCCCTGTTCCGTGATCATTGCTCGAATTTGGCGTAAATGGGGCAGTTTTTGGGGAGGTAAATTAGTAGTAACCAGAATGCAATCCTGAAAATTTGCCTCTGGGGAGTCGAAATTGCTGATAACTTTTGCCACTCCCGATACCAACCCCGGGGATGCCCCTAATCCTCTTAGGGGATAATGGGAGGTAGTAGCGGTGATTTCTTGACTGTGACAGTTGAGAATATAAATTTGACCATCCAGCATCATCAGCCATTCTATGCTGGTTAAGGTGGGTTTTTCCGTAAGCAGAGATTGAACCAGTTGACAAAGGCGATCGATGGCGAAATTATCTAAACAGTGGCTTTCCTGTAAACTGGGTGCTAATAATTGTGGCGCAAGCAGATTACTGTCACTATTGAGATAATAAGCGCGGGATTTATTGCCTAATTGCCGACTGCGTAATTGACCGGAGCGATCGATAATATAGGTATCCGGTGCCACTTCTCCATTCACTAAACTGTGTCCTAACCCCCAAACCGCCTGAATTTGCCAGTTATCGTCATTAATCAACACATTTCCCGCACAATTGGCCGGTAATAACGGTTGTACCAGTAAAGATAATTGAACGTTTTCTAAACCAATTCCCATTTTTCGCCAATAAAATAGACTTCTGGCGCTGAATAACTCCGCCCAAGCTTGTTTTAGGGCATTTTCTAGATTATCTGCTTTAATTCCACTGATTGGGGCAGAAAATAACCCTAGAGTTCGCCGAGCCAGATTGGCTGGTAGGGAAAAGCGCCATACTAGGGTATCCATGGATAATTGTGCCACGGCCGCCCCTAGTTCTTCTAACCAGAGAGGAGGAATTGCTGCTTGTAAAATGGCGCTCCGACTCTTTTTAGCGACTAATTGCAGAGCTTTTGCGTCATCTACGTCTAAATAGAGGGAAGATTGCGGAAAATCAGTCAAGAACGAGTCAGCCTTGTTGATAGTTTCCAAAAATTCCGCAAAAATGTGGTTAAAAATGGCAAATCCCCTGATAATTGGGTATCCTCGCTGGTGTAATTCACTGGCAATAAAAGCTTTTTCCCCCACCAGGGGGCGATCAGAAGCACTAATGCGATCGAGCCAGCAGAGAATGGTCACGGTATTTGTTAAGAATGGTGAAAGGATTCTAAAATAATCTAGGTGATTTTTGTCGCTTTTTACTTTTACCTGATATTTTAACTCACCGTCACCATCTTGAGGATGATGTCGTCATTAAGGAAAAAACCCTTAACCTAGACGATTGCGCAGTTCTTGGAGTGCTACTTTAGTCTGTAGAGGGTCTTCAACTAATTTAGCGATAGGAATTTGATGAGTCCAAGTGTCGTAAAAGGCCTTAATTTTATAGTAAGAGCCTGGAAAGACAAGATGGGGAATATCAAGCAGCAGACATAAAATATGAACATGAAGACGATTAGTAATCACGATCGGATATTGTTTTAATTGATAGATGCCACTGTGCATTAAACTCCATGATTTCTGATGGAGACGAGGATTATCTATGTCCTTAAAGACAGAAGCCCAGGGATGAAAAAGTTGCCATTTTTGCCTAGAAAGCCATTGATTAGGAGTAGCTAATCCTCGTTGCCAACCCTCCCGTATAAGTCTAGCCAATCCGGGGATATAAACCCATTTTTCGGGAAGTTTATTCATCCATTGAAGGGATATCCAATCTTCCACTACTAAATCAGGAATCTCTAGCTTAGAGGCAGAAAAAGCCGAATTTCTCTCTGTATCTACTCGATCAATATAAAGAATTGAGTTCTTAGTCGCTGTAATATTAGGCAGGGCAGGTAAATTAACCATTTCAAAAGCCATATCCGGGGCTTTAATAATGCGACAATTGCCAAAATGTTCCCCAGCGATAGCATAGCTATAATCGTCGCGTACAAAAATGGTTAAATCGGGATGGGAGTTAAAAATTTTGGCAGTTTTTTGTAGATTTTCCTGGGATTTAAAATAGATGGACTGGGGTAAAATAAAGATAGGTCGATCATGATATCTGGCAATAATTTTTTCCCGAAAATTTTGATACTTTGCCCAGAGATCTCCTAGATTTCCACCTCCAGTAAAAATAATCGGAGATTTCCCTGCTTTACGCTCTAGATCATCCTCAGAAAAACTATTAGCATGGGCAGTATATTTAATTTTAATTTTCGCAGTTTTACTTAAATAGAGAATGTCCCCTAACCAGATTAAATGATCTCCAAGATTAGAATAGTTCGGATAATCTAACAATGCACATTCTTCGAGGGAACGGAGTACAGACAAAGATTGATGTAAAGCATCTTTTACATCCTGTGGAGTTGACAAATTAGGCATTTTAGTCACTTAATATTTTCAAGGTTAAGATAGATCAGAAAAAAACTCTTTTCGCTTTACTGATCATTTTATTTAGTTTTCGAGTCCCTTTAGTTAAGGGACTCGGTGCCTGAAAATTATCGGGTTTTTGTTCAGGATTTTTGAGAAAACGATAGTGTAGAAACGTATCTCGATAACGAATATCTACATCTTCCCCCTGACATAAACGGGTAAATCCAGCTGAAGAATAATTCATATAGTGAATCCTATGAATAGGTTTGAGTCCTTCTTGATTATAAAGAATACCATCAATTTCCACAAAGGGATCCGCATCTGCACAGTTCCCTGTCCTGTCTTGACCATTAGGACTTAGAGTAAAGTTAAACATGGAATAGTTAGTGTGGAACGTCAGATAACTGAACAGTGCCGAACTAGACCACCAACAGCGATCATACACCCATTGAATCTCTTTTTTCTTGGTTAACCTTTCCTTGAGTACATCCATTTCTGCGGGGGAAAAAAGCCCAGATTTAGAACCAAAAAAACTGTCACAATGAAGTTTAGGGCGAATATCAGCCTCTGATAAACCAGTCGCTTGTTTGATCGCTTCTAAATCCAATTCTGTCGAAAATCTTTTTTTGTTGTGTTCCCAATCATCAAAAACTAGATCATAAACATCGAGCTTTTCAAAAATTTTATCTAAGGGTTTCATTGCTAAACTATCGGCATCAAAAAAGACAAATCTATCAAAATCACCGTCAAAAGCCGCAAATTTACGATGCACAAAACCCTTATACCAAGCGGGACGCTCTAAGGGTTTTGACGCTTGGGAATGATACTCCCATACCTCGTTAACAAAACTATCCCATCTAGCGAGAGATTGAGAATTATTAAAAAGAGTTACTTGGGGTCGAGAATCAATTTCTTTTTGAGTCTTTTCTAGGCGATCATTATAGGGAATTACACAGACAGGAATATCGGAACCAATATTCTTTTCAATACTGTTAAGCAGTGCAACCAATTGGTCATAAACAGTGTCATTGGCTAAAGTATATATTCCTCTTGAGAGCATGACATTTTTGGTTAAGTAACACGGATATCATACAGAAAATGTTGAAATATTGCAAGCTGTTCTCAAACCTGTTAGGTAAATACTCACTGGTTATCGTCGTTAACACTGCCCCAGAAAGTGGGCAAAAAACCGCTAAGATAGGATTCGGACAATATTCGATCGCTGCGAGAAATTCATGGACACACCTGCGAAAGTTTTGTTAGTGGATGACGAACCGGGGGTTCGTGAATCTGTGCAAGCATATCTACAGTACGGGGATGACTTCGAGGTAAGAACTGCTAGTAATGCTAACGAAGCCTGGGATTTACTCAATCAAGAAATTCCGGAATTAGTCATCTCCGACATTATGATGCCGCAGGTGGATGGCTATCAGTTTCTGAAGAAATTGCGCGAAGATGCTCGTTTTCAGACAATTCCCGTGGTTTTTCTCACTGCTAGGGGGATGACAAGCGATCGCATTCAGGGTTATAATGCCGGTTGTGATGCTTATCTATCCAAACCTTTCGATCCCGAAGAATTAGAAGCATTAATCAAGTCTTTAATCGAGCGCCGTCGTCAATCCTTGCAAGCCACCAGCGAAAACGCTAGATTAGAAGAAATTGCCCGAGATATCCGGGAATTAAAACAGCAGGTGGGACAACATAACACTTTTACTACTACTCCCCCCCCGATTAAAATTGATCTGACCCCCCGGGAACAAAGTGTTTTAGATCTGGTAGCCGAGGGATTGATGAATAAAGAAATTGCCAGTCGTCTAGAAACCAGCGTCAGAAACGTAGAAAAATACGTCAGTCGCTTATTTAGCAAGACTGGTACTAATAGTCGCACGGAATTGGTACGTTTTGCCCTAAAACACGGTTTAACCAGTTAAAATCGACAGAGACACAGAGAACACAAATTATAAGTAGTCGTGCAAAATTAATTTTCCACGACTACTTAGGGTTTGCTGAATAAATCTAAAAACCTTGTTGGATAAGACTTTTAGACTTTTTTCCCCTCGAAAAGTGCTTTAGCTAGGGGTGATCGGGGGGAAAATTCAGGTACTTTTTCCCTGAAAATTAGGTAGTTGACCACCTGAAAATCGATAAAACCCCACACCCCACACCCCACACCCCACACCCTGCCCCTAGGAAAAGCTTTTTGCCGCAAACCCTACTTAACCGAGTAAGATTGACATCCTCGCCGCACTTTTAGGGCGGCGATTCCTAAACCTCACGATTTAAGTTTCTGCTTCAACCACCGTTGCATACCACGGTTAAAAAACCATGTACTGTCTTACACAAAGTCCACAGACTTTCGCGCCATTTCAGAAGCCCGATTCCGTGTGTCCCACGGTACGGTTCTGACTAAACGCTTCTTGTACTTGTTGCGCGCGACTTTTTACCCGGACAAG
>NZ_JADBRW010000347.1:0-6303 GCF_020247025.1 Microcystis sp. M109S1 | reverse complement strand
CAGGTGGTCAATTACCTAATTTTCAGGGAAAAAGTCCCGGAATTTTCCCCCCAATCACTCCAAGGGTCGGCACTTTTTGAGGGAAAAAAAGTCTAAAAACCTTGTTGGATAAGGTTTTTAGATTTATTCAGCAAACCCTAATTAGCCTTCTCTATTCTTTTGCAAATAATCGACTAATGC
The DNA here is from genome assembly GCF_020247025.1 of Microcystis sp. M109S1. Classification (NCBI taxonomy): domain Bacteria; kingdom Bacillati; phylum Cyanobacteriota; class Cyanophyceae; order Chroococcales; family Microcystaceae; genus Microcystis; species Microcystis sp. M109S1. The sequence continues at coordinate 6,123 of NZ_JADBRW010000347.1, read as the reverse complement.
CCATAATCCTAGACGATAACTTTCGGCCCCAAAACCGCTAATCTGTCCGATGGCTATATCGGCAATGTAGGAATGATGACGAAAAGACTCGCGTTTGTAAATATTGCTTAAGTGTACTTCCACACAGGCCATTTTTGTGCCTAATAGTGCGTCGCGGATGGCGATACTGGTATGAGTATAAGCTCCCGCATTAATCAAAATACCGTCATGCTGACCCCATGCTTGCTGAATCCAGTCCACTAATTGCCCTTCCTGATTGGACTGGTGTGCGGTTAAATTCACCCCTAAACGGGTAGCTTCTTCGTTTAAAAACCGGTTAATCGCCTCTAAATTGACGTTACCGTAGAGATTCGGCTCTCTTTTCCCCAATAGGTTTAAATTCGGCCCGTGCAGAACCAGAATGCTTAGTTTATTCACAAATGTCCTCCCTATCACCACGAGAATTAATCTTAAGCTAAACGGCGCTTAACCTGCATGATCCAATAGCTATAACCCTTTTGGAGTCTATATCGGTGATCCGAAGTAAAAGCCGTTTAGCTTATCTCGATCAGGGACTATTGCCGATCAACAACATTTTTGCCGCTACGGTAATCACCGCACCAATAGTAGCACTGAGCGCACCGACGTTGACATCCTCACCGCCGTAAAACGGACGGTGATTCCCAAACCTCACGATTTAGGTTTCTGCTTCTTTCCCTTGCGGGGTTTCGCACCTGCCTTAACAGATTTACTCTGTTCTGGTCTATTTTTTCCCTCGCTCCTGGTCAGAATAGTTTCTAGGGAATAAGTGACGGTTTCTCCTGACATTCTGGTAAACTCCCCTTAGTTTCGTCTTGATCCTTCTCCCATTCTCGCTTTATCGATGGGAAACTACCCTTTAATTAGGGTTTGCGGCAAAAAGTTTTTCTTGGGGGTAGGGTGTGGGGTGTGGGGTGTGGGGTGTAGGGTTTTACCGATTCTGAGGGGGTCAATTACCTAATTTTCAGGGAAAAAGTACCTGAATTTTCCCCCTGATCACTCCCAGTCCGGTACTTTTTGATTGACAAAAAGTCTAAAAGTCTTACCCAACAAGGTTTTTAGATTTATTCAGCAAACCCTAATTATCATCCCAAAATATAGCGCTGGTGGTTGTTTCCCCAGCAGATACCGGCATCTGTCCCCTTTTGTCGATTAAATTTGTTAGATTTTGGAGGAGAAATGTTAACTTATTTTAAAATTTATGTTGAGCAGCACTGCTACCTATCCCATCGGGGGAACAGATATCGATCGCTTTGATTGTCGTCAAGTTTGGTATCCTATCTACTACGTCAAAGATTTAGACAAAAAGCAGCCCCAACGCTTTACCCTACTAGAACAGGATTTAGTGATTTGGTGGGACAAAAATCAGCAAGAATGGCGAGTTTTCGAGGATAAATGTCCCCATCGCTTGGCTCCTCTCTCAGAAGGTCGTCTTAACGAAAGCGGACATCTAGAATGTCCCTATCACGGTTGGTCTTTTTCCGGAGGGGGAAACTGTGAATTTATTCCCCAACAACCGGAAAACAGTCAAGCTAACACCTCTCGACGCGCTTGTGTGCGGTCTTTTCCCACGGCTATCCGTCAGGGATTATTATTCGTTTATGCGGGTAATCCCGAAAATGCTCCCCTGACTGAGATTCCGATTATTGAACCCATGGAGGAGGATGCCGATGCTTGGATTTGTTTGGATACCTTTCGAGATCTACCCTACTCGGCCGTCACTTTAATGGAAAATATTATCGATTCTAGTCATATTCCCTATACCCATCATCTCACCATCGGTAATCGGGCCAATGCCGCTCCTATGGAGTTAGAAATTATCGAGTCCAATCGTCAGGGATTTAAGGGAATTTGGCCCGAAGGACCGCGTAAAGGTAAATTAGGTCAACAATACAGCAATTTTATCGCCCCCGGATTCATTTACCACGATCTCACCTCGGAAAAGTTCGGACGGACTTTAACCGCGGTCTATGCAACTCCAATCCGTCAGGGAGAATGTCGTCTCTTTGCTCGTTTTCCCTTTAAATTTAACTCTAAGTTGCCGAAATTCTTCATTAAGCTTACCCCCACTTGGTATTCCCACATCAATCAAAACGCTATTCTTGAAGATGATCAGATTTTTCTCTACTATCAAGAGCGTTATCTGCAAGCTCAGGGGGATAGTCGGAATTTTAGTCAAGCTTGTTAAGCTAAACGGCTTTTACTTCGGATCACCGATATAGACTCCAAAAGGGTTATAGCTATTGGATCATGCAGGTTAAGCGCCGTTTAGCTTATCTCCCCACCAAAGCGGATTTATTAGTGTTTGAGTATCGCAATTGGGTTAATCAATACCAAGCTGATCCTTTCGCTGGTCAACCTTTTCCCCCCCTACAATCAAAAGAGATTCTCCTCGAACGCTATCAGTCCCATACCAAAAATTGTGCTGTTTGTCAAGGGGCTTTAAAAAATATTAATCGTCTGCGGGGGTTAACATTAGCGATCGCTATTATTCTTGGTCTATCTCTACCACTTTTAGCCCTAATTTTCGGTCAATCGGCCCTCCTTCCCGTGACAGTGCTGGCTCTTCTGGTTTCTGTGTGGAAACGAGGTCTATACTGATACTTTCTTCCGCAAAATAGCCCTAAAAGTCTTGCCCGATAAGCATTTCACGATTCCATAAGCAAAAATTATCACACAAAGTCGAGAAGAGCCCAGTGCTGACAGCATTAACTGTAATTATGGTGGGAGCTTATTGGCGCTTGGGAGAACTGAAAAAACAGTTTTATCAAGGACGGGAATTATTGCCGAGAAATACCGGTAAAAAGAGCGGAAGTTAGGGAACCTGTTCCTCTTTGCTTTGATTTTGGGGAGATTGCTGAAGTTCTTGCCAGCGAGTTTCTGCCAGTTGTTTTTGTGTTTGCACTTCTCGGTCATTGGAACGATAACGAAGTGATTCTTGATAAGCTTGAATCGCTCGCTCGTATTGACCGAGTTTAAACCAACTATTGCCTAAACTTTTCCAGGTTTCGGGGTTATCTTTTTGTCTTTGAATCGCCTGTTGATAGGCAGTTATAGCTTGGGAATTGTCGCCTAAACGATAGCAAGCGTTACCGATACCGATAAAAACTTCGGCTTTTTGGGAAGAAATGCGGCGAGCTTTTTCGTAGGATGCGATCGCTTCTTGAAATCTTTCCATTTGATGAAGTAATGCCCCTTGATTTAACCAAGCTTGATAATAATTAGAATTGGCTTTAGTTGCTTGAGTAAATGCCTCCAAAGCTTCTGAATTGCGGCCTAATTTTTGCAGAATAATCCCTTGACTATAGTGAGCTTGGGAAAATTGGGGATTAAATTGTCCAGCTTTGCTATAACTTTCTAAAGCATCATTAATTTTATTTAATTGATACAAACTATTACCTTTTTGATACCAAATTAAGGCATTATCCGATTCGATCGCTAGAGCCTGATCGTAGGCTTTAACTGCCCCTTCATAATCCTCAAGATTTTGTAATGACCAGCCTTTTTTATACCATGCTTTGGCATCATTTTGCTGAAAAGTTAACAATTTTTCAAGAGCTTTTTGGGCGGCGGAATATTGTTGCAGTTCTAAATAGATATCGGCTTTACCTTGCCAAGCTTGACTAGCGGCAGGATTAAAAGATAAGACCCGATCAAAACTTTCCAAAGCCTCCTGATTTTTGCCTAATTTATCTAAAGCTTGCCCGCGACCGAGCCAAGCTTGCCAAGCGGAATCTGGGTTAATTTGAATAGCTTTTTCGTAGGTATTTAAAGCTTCCGAGTATCTTTTTAAAGCTAATAAAGTATCAGCTTTTCCTTGCAATGCCCCAAGATAATCGGGATTAATTTTTAAGGCTTGACCATAGGAATTAAGGGCATCAGTATAGCGTTTGAGTTGATAAAAAGTCTGACCTTGTTGATAGTAATCAAGAGAATTACGAGAATTTTTCCAATAGTCAAAACCCAGATAAGCCCCTGCTATTAAGCCAATTATCCCAGAGACAAACAAGATTTTTGTTAGCCAAGATTTCCCTTGACGAGCAACCTGACCTTGAGGTTTCACACCATAGGTAGTTTTCGGAGCGAGATGATAAATTTTCCCTAATTTTCTCAGATCGATTAATGCTTCACTGACACTGGTATAACGCTGACGAAAATCATAGCGGATCATGCGCTCGATAACATAACTAAACTCGGCGCTAGTCATGGCCAAATGTTGCCAGAGAATTTCCCCCGTGCGAGCATCCAGTGGAATATCTTCGGGATCTTTACCGGTTAAAGCTTGTAATCCAATAATACCAGTGGCATAGATATCGCTACTAAAACGCGGATAACCTTGGGCCTGTTCACTGGGGAAATAACCAGGGGTGCCAATAGCGACGGTAGAAACGGTTTTACCTTCTTTAACCACTTGAGTGCTAATTTCTTTGACAGCACCAAAATCAATTAAAACCAATTGATGATCTTGGCTGCGACGAATAAGATTGAAGGGATTAACATCGCGATGGATCACCTGTTTGTGATGGACAAATTCGAGAATTGAGAGAATTTCTGTTAATAAAGCCACCACTTTCCCTTCATCTTGCCTATAGACACCGGCAGTAATTTCTCTGGCTAAATCTTCCCCTTCAATGTATTCTTGCACGAGGAAAAATTGCCCATTTTCCTCAAAATAAGCAAATAAACGGGGAATATGGCGATGAATGCCCAATTCTTGCAGGATTTTCGCCTCGGTTTCAAATAGTCGTCTAGCGATGGCTATAGTTTCGGCATCCTGGCACTGGGGTTTAAATTGTTTGATCACACAGCGATTTTGATTGGGTAACTGGCGATCGCAGGCTAAGAAAGTCTGTCCGAATCCCCCTTTCCCCAATTGACGGATAATTTGGTAGCGATGACTAAGGATGTTTCCGGTAGCGAGTTCCATAGACGATGGCAATCCGAGGTTTTTTACGATTCTTTTTTACTATTCTAGGCTTTTCGGCTCTCTTTTGCGGTGGATAGACAAAATGCGGAAACTTTCCCATTCTACTTTTTTCCCTATAGAGAGAGAAAAAATTCCCTGTTGAGGGGACTGACATGACAGACAGAAAAAAATAATCTAGAAACAGAGAAAGTTCACTGTTGTTTTTTGAGAGGATAACCGCTATGTCTATGAATCCTGTTACTAGAGCCAGTACAGCTTTACTGATTACCCTGCTCATGGGGTCGATGTCTGGTACTTTTCCCGTCCTCGCTCAAAGTAATATTAATCGGCCACGTCTCATCGCTCAACAAATCTCGATTCCGGCGGGAACAGTTGTTCCCTTAAATTACGAGAAAGCCGATAAAATTTTAGTTTCTAAAAGCGATGTTATTCCTCTGACTTTAACCGTAGCCAGAGATATTCGTGACCGGAATGGGATTGTGGTGATTGCAGCGGGAAGTGAAGTCAAGGGTACTTTAGAAGCGACGGGCCGAGGTGTGCGGTTTATTGCCGATGAAATTGGCCTCGATGGGGGCAATCGCACTATTCCCCTCAATGCTACTTCGCGATTAATTACTACCACTGAAACCCTGCGTAAAGGGGCAAAAACTCAAGATATCTTAGGGGGAACCCTCGCCGGTGCGGGGGCAGCCACAGCGATCGCTGCTCTTACGGGCGATCGCAAGATCGAAGTTCTCGATGTCTTAGCGGGGGCAGCCGTGGGAACCCTTGCAGGATGGGGCTTACCGGCGGCGGGAATTGTCGGTGGTAGTTCCGTGCAGTTATACTCTGTTAACCCCGATCGAGATTTAAATATTACCCTGCAATCGCCCCTAGTGATCAGAAGACCTGTTGGGAAATAAAAAAGAAACAGAAAGTTTGCACAGTAAGGATTTCATTATCTCTTACCAATTAAGCAGCATCCAAATAGAAGTTCCATAAACCAGTAGAATTCAACCTCAAGCGGTCATCAAAATCAGGCACACGATTCCTATAAACAGCCGTTACACAGTTATATCGCTTTATTCCTGCCTGAGCCTGTTCACATTTCACTCGTTCTCGACTCAATTCTCTATTTTGTATCTTCTGAAGTGCACTTAACTCTTTTCCTTTTGGCTTTTTATGCGGGAGATAAACAT